>NZ_JBDNHO010000025.1:0-50650 GCF_041688735.1 Brevundimonas sp. | reverse complement strand
CTAGGCTTACGGTCATGCCCAGCCCAAGCCCAAGCCCAAGCCCAAGCCTTGGCCACGGTCGCCGGGCGCCGCTCGCCTACAGGCCCGTTCGATCCTGACAGGGGCCGAAAACGCGCATGACCGTCACCTCCATCGCTTCCGCATCGATCTTGTAGATGATGGTGTGTCCCTCGATCAGCCTCTGTCGCGTTCCGGGCGCGGTATTTGCCGGCCATCGATCCGGCCTGAATTGGAGTTCGGCCAGGGCGCGGCTGATGCGTGCAATCCTCAACTGTGCCTTCAGCCCACTACCGGGTTGGAGCAGCCACTTCCTGATTGCGTTCAGGTCGCGTCTGGCCCGGGCGGTGAAAAAGACCGAATAGTCGGTCATCTAGCCGATAGCCGAATCTTCCAGCTCTTCCCCTGCGGCCCATCGGTCGAGCCAGTCGAGGGCTTCCTGACCACCTATAACCCGGCCGGCGGCGATATCCTCCTCAGCCTCGGCGATCCGTTCGCCTTCCCACGCCAGACGGGCTTCCCGTTCTGCGGATGTCTCGGTCGCGAGATCGACGGGGTATGTCGGGACAGGCTGGGCCATGGGAAGAGCCTATCACAACCTGCCGTCGTCGGCATCCTTCGGTTGACCCCCGCGTCACGGACAGGCATCTGTCCCTCGTCAGACGGTCGGGCGGTCGCGGCGGGGGCTTGCCCTTGTCGAGGAAAGTCCGGGCTCCACGGTGAAAAGGCGGCGGGTAACTCCCGCCCGGGGTGACCCGAGGGATAGCGCCACAGAAAGCAAACCTCCGGCCTCGCGAGGCCGGTAAGGGTGAAAGGGTGGGGTAAGAGCCCACCGCGTGCCTGGCAACAGGGACGGCATGGCAAGCCCCGCCTGGAGCAAGACCGAATAGGGACGTCGCGCGGGGCTCGCTTCGCAGGGTTCATCGCCCGAGGCGTCCGGGTAGGTCGCGAGAACCGTCCGGCAACGGACGGTCCAGAGGAATGATCGTCGCCCGCTTCGGCGGGAACAGAACCCGGCTTACAGGCCGTCTGACATTTTTTTAGAGGCCTATCGCGAGCCGCGCGGCGGCTCGCTGCTTGAGGTCGGGGGGCTCTCGCTCGCAATGCGAGGAAACCGCGCCGCCGCATTAACCATTTGGCCCCGAATATGGCGGAGGTTTGGTCCACAGCCTGTCTATACTTCGGATGTTCTGTGTATGTTCGCGGCGATACACCGCTCCGTGCCTCAATTGAGGTTAATCGGCGCTAACTAATCCCATTGAGACCCATCTAATCCCATGCTATCCCATATGTCTTGAACGGGGGATGGCGAGCGTTTGGTGGCGCTGCCGGGACGAGAGGGGCGGATCGAAGGGTCCGAGTTGGGGTAGAACGTGTTTCTCTCGACCTATGAGAAACAGCTGGACGGGAAGAGACGCCTGCTGATCCCGCAGGAGTTCCGCACCGCCGACAACGGCGCCGAGCACGGCGTCCTCTGCTTTTTCTCCATCATGTCGGATTGCCTCGAGGCCGGCGGCGACAAGCTGATGGCCGAATACGTCGCCCGCATCGAAGCCCTGCCGTTTGGCGGCGACCGTCGCACCGCGCTCGAAGAGGCTTTCTACGCCGGTCAGCGCCCGCTCGCGTATGACGGCGGCGGCCGGATCACACTGCCGGAAAGTCTTTGCCAGGACGCCGGTCTGGGCGAGGACGTGGTCATCGTCGGCCTGGGCCCCCGTTTCCAGATCTGGGACCGCGCCCGCTGGAACGCCCGCCGCGTCGCCAGCCGCGCGCTGGCCCGCGACGTGATCTCGGGGGAGGGCGCATGACCTCACCCCACGCCCCGGTCCTGCTGAATGAAGTGATCGAGACGCTCGCGCCCCGGGCCGGCGACGTGATGATCGACGCGACCTTCGGCGCCGGCGGCTACACCCGCGCCATCCTCCAGACCGGCGCGACCGTCATCGCCCTGGACCGCGACCCCACGGTCCAGTCTTACGCCGACGCCGTCGCCAACGACTTCCCCGGTCGATTCTCCCTCTTGCGCACGCCCTTCTCCGGCCTGGCCGCAGCCTTCGCCGACAGCGGCGAGGACCGGCTGGACGGGGTGGTCTTTGACATCGGCGTCTCGTCGATGCAGCTGGATCAGGCCGAGCGCGGCTTTTCCTTCATGCGCGACGGACCGCTGGACATGCGGATGTCGGCCAATTCCGACCATGGGGGCGAGACCGCCGCCGACATCGTCAACGGCTGGGACCACGGGCCGATGGCCCACATCTTCAAGCTCTACGGCGACGAGCGTCAGTCGGGGCGCGTGGCCACCACCATCCTGCGTCGCCGGGTCGAGCGGCCGTTCGAGCGCACGCTCGATCTGGCCGAGGTCGTCGAAAAGGCGCTGGGAGGCCGTCGCGGCGCGCCGATCCATCCGGCCACGCGCGTGTTTCAGGCCCTGCGTATCGCCGTCAACGACGAGCTGGGCGAACTGCGGGGCGGACTGGAAGCGGCCGAGGCGGCGCTGTCGCCCGGCGGACGTCTGGTCGTCGTCACCTTCCATTCGCTGGAAGACCGCATCGTCAAGGCCTTCCTGACCGAGCGCACCGGCAACGCCCCCGGCGGCTCGCGTCACGCCCCGGTCGCGGTCGAGACCCGCAAGCCCAGCTTCACCCTGCAATTCAAGGGCGCGCGCGAGGCGGCCGGGGCCGAGCTGACCACCAATCCCCGCGCCCGTTCGGCCAAGCTGCGCGCCGCCTTCCGCACCGACGCCGCGCCCTGGGGGAGGATCGCCGCATGACCGCGACCCTGGCCCTGAAGCGCATGTTCGACTGGAAGGTCCGCGGCGTCCGCTGGATCGAAATCATCGGCGTGGTCCTGGTCGGGGCCATGATCTTCTCAGTCTATCTGGCCAAGGCCGCCGCCGCCCGCGAGAGCGTTCGCATTTCGGGGCTGGAACGTCAGATCGGCGAGAACGGCCAGCGCGTCCGCCTGTTGCGGGCCGAGGTCGCGCGGCTGGAACAGCCCGGTCGGCTGGAGGCTTTGTCGCGCGGCGCGGGCCTGGTGCCCGTCGACGTGCATCGTCAGGCGACCGAGGACAAGCTGGCCACGCTGGCGCCCATTTCCGAACCGGCTCCGGTGGTGATCATCTCGCCGACCGCGCCGACCGAACCCGCCGTCGCTCCGGCCGAGGGGGTCGCGCGGTGAGCGTTCATGACCCCCGCGCCTGGGACGTTCCGCCGAGCCGGCCGACCGGCCCCGCCTATGCGCAGCGCCGCCGCATGCCGTCGTGGCGCTGGCTGACCGCGGCCATGTGGTGGGTCGAGCATGCCTTTGGCCGCGCCCGCGCCGACGCCCGTCCGGAAGAGGACACCCGCGTCCGCATTTTCCTGATCCTGACCGTCTTCGCCCTGGTCTTCGTCAGCCTGGCGCTGGGGGCCGCCAATGCCGCCCTGCTGGCCCCGCGTGGCGGCGTCGGTTCCGTCAACCATCCGAACGCCGTGGTCCGCGCCGATGTGGTGGACCGCAACGGTGCCCTGCTGGCCACCAACATCACCCACTACGGCCTGTACATCGATCCGTCGCAGGTCTGGGATCGTCGTCTGGCCGCGACGCGCATCAAACAGGCGCTGCCACGCGTCTCGATGGCCAAGCTGAACAAGGTGATGTCCGGCGACCGCCGCCTGATCGTCCTGCCCGGCCTGACGCCGCAGGAAAAAGTCGCGGTCCATGGGCTGGCGCTCGGCGGGGTGACGTTCGAGCCCGAGGATCGCCGGGTGTATCCGCTGGGGTCGTCGGCCGCCCACGTCCTCGGCATGGCCGACACCGGCGGCGAGGGCATCGCCGGGGCAGAGCTGGCCTTCAACACCGAAATCCGCGCTGCGGGCCTGCTCGGCGAGGACTTCCCGTTGTCGATCGACCTGCGCGTCCAGGGCGTGCTGGAGAACGAACTGGCCGCCGCCGCAGCCGAGAATCAGGCCAGGGGCGCCGTCGGCATCATCACCGACGTCCAGACCGGCGAGGTTCTGGGCATGGCCAGCTGGCCGACCACCGATCGACTGAACCGCGCGACCTCGGCCCACTATGAGATGGGTTCGGTGTTCAAGACCTTCACCGTCGCCGCCGGGCTCGACACCGGCCGGGCCGACATGGACACGCTGTTCGACGCCTCGCAGGCCTTCATGATCGGCAACCGCCGCATCACCGACTTCCACGCCACCAATCAGGTGCTGACGCTGGAAGAGGTCTATCTCCACTCGTCCAACATCGGCACGTCGCGGCTGGCCGTCGAAATGGGTCCGACGACGATGCGGGACTATTTCGCCCGCTTCGGCCTGATGGACGCCGCGCCTATCGAATTGCACGAATCGGCGCGTCCGCGCCGCCCGGGCAAATGGGACGATTCGACCCTGGCCTCGCTGTCGTTCGGCTACGGCATCATGATCACCCCGCTGCAGATGTCGGCGGCCATGGGAGCCCTGACCAATGGGGGTCGCTTCATCCCCCTGACCCTGCGCAAGGGTGGACGGCCCGGTGCTCAGGCGCGGCAGGTGGTGACGCCGCAAACCTCGCTGGCCCTGCTGGACCTGATGCGCCGCAACGTCGTGCGTGGCTCGGGCGGCCGGGCCGAGGCTGCGGGTCTGCGCGTCGGCGGCAAGACCGGTTCCGCGAACAAGCTGCTCAACGGCCGCTATGATCCCTCGCACGCCGTCGGCACCTTCGTCGCCGTCTTCCCGGCCGACGGCCCGGTCGACGCGCGCCGTTACTCGATCCTGATCCTGATTGATGAGCCGCAAGCCTATCCCAGGACCGGTGGCTTCGTCGCCGCGCCCGCCGTCGGCCGCATCGCCGACCGCATCGCGCCCTTCCTCGGGGTGGAGCGTCGAGCCGACCCCTACCGCACGGCGATGGGCGAGAGGATTCCGGCCTTTGAAGATGTTGGGGGCGACGGCCGATGAGCGCGCCCGCCGCCCCCTGGCGTCTGTCCGACCTGCTGCGCCGCGATGTGCCCGCCGACCCCGTCATCACCGGCGTGACTGCCGACAGCCGCAAGGTCGGGCCGGGTTCGCTGTTCGTCGCCCTGCCGGGCACGGCCACCGACGGGCGGGCCTACATTCCGCAGGCCCTGTCGCAAGGCGCCGCCGCCGTCCTGGCCCCATCCGACACCGACATCGGCCTGGCCCCTGTGCTGGTCACCTCGGGCGACGTGCGTCGGGCCTACGCCATCGCGGCGCGCAGCTTCTACGGCGCCCAGCCCGCGACCTGTGTCGCGGTCACCGGCACCAACGGCAAGACCTCCGTGGCCGCCTTTTGTCGCCAGATCTGGGCCGGTCTGGGCCTGCACGCGGCGAGCATGGGCACGCTGGGGGTTTTGGCGCAGTCGGGTAACGTTAATCGCGCGATAACGGGCCCGGGCCTGACCAGCCCCGACGCCGCCGACGCCGCCCGGTTGCTGGCCGATCTGGCCGTCGACGGCGTGACCCATCTGGCGCTGGAGGCCTCGTCGCACGGCATCGACCAGCGTCGTCTGGACGGGGTGTCGCTGAAGGCCGCTGCCTTTACCAACCTGACCCAGGACCACCTCGACTACCACGGCAGCATGGACGCCTATCGCGACGCCAAGCTGCGCCTGTTCGAGGCCCTGTTGCCGCGCGGCCGGACCGCCGTTCTGAACGCGGATTCCGACGCCTATTCCAGCTTCGCCGCCGCCTCGATCATGTCCGGGGTGGGCGTGATGGGCGTGGGCGAGCGGGGTCGGGACCTCAGCCTGGTCTCGCGCCGCGCCGTGCCGGAGGGCCAGCGCCTGACCATCGAGGTCTGCGGCATCACACACGAAGTCCTGCTGCCGCTGGCGGGCGCCTTCCAGGCCTCGAACGCCCTCGTGGCGGCGGGCCTGTGCATCGCCGGCGGCGAACCGGCCGACCGCGTGCTGGCCGCCCTTGAGGGCATCACGGGCGCGCATGGCCGTTTGCAGCGCATCGCCGGATCGGAACGCGGAGAGGTCTATGTTGACTACGCCCACACGCCGGACGGGCTGGAGACCGTTCTCAAGGCGCTGCGGCCGCATGCGACGGGGCGTCTGATTGTGGTCTTCGGCGCGGGCGGCGATCGCGACCGGGCCAAGCGGCCCATGATGGGCGAGATCGCGGGCCGTCTGGCCGACGTCGCCATCGTCACCGACGACAATCCCCGCTCGGAAGATCCCGCCGCGATCCGCGAGGCCATCCGCGCGGGCTGTCGCGACGCCAGGGACATCGGCGACCGCCGGACGGCCATTCGCGCGGCGATCGGACAAATGCGCGACGGAGATGTGGTGGTCATCGCTGGAAAGGGGCATGAGCAGGGACAGATCGTCGGCGCGGTGACCCATCCCTTCGACGACGCGACCGAAGCCGCCCAAGCCCTGCACCAACATGTCTGACCAGACGCCCCTCTGGACCTCCGATGAGATCGCGGCCGCGACCGGCGGGGCGTTGTCGGGACCGCCGTTCCACGCCTCCGGCCTGACCTACAACAGCCGGGAGATCGTCCCCGGCGACCTGTTCCTGGCCTTGAAGGGCGCGCGCGACGGCCACGACTTCGCCGCCGCCGCCTTCGCGGCCGGCGCGAGCGGCGCGGTGACCGAGCATGCGGTCGCGGGTGGGGCGTCCGTCGTCGTCGCCGACACCCTGCGCGCGCTGGCAGCCCTCGGATTCGCCGCGCGCGATCGCAGCCCGCAGGTCCGTCGCGGCGCCGTCACCGGCTCGGTCGGCAAGACCAGCGTCACCCAGGCGGTCAAGGCGGGACTGGATCTGGCGGGCCCGGCCCATGCGTCGATCAAGAGTTACAACAACCACATCGGCGTGCCGTTGACGCTGGCCCGGATGCCGCGCGCGACCCTGCGCGCCGTGTTCGAGATCGGCATGAACGCGCCCGGCGAGATCGCGCCGCTGTCGAAGATGGTCAGGCCTCATGCCGCCTGCGTCACCACCGTCGGCCCGGTCCACATCGAGGCTTTCGCCGAGGGTGAGGCGGGGGTCGCGGCGGAGAAGGCGGCGATTTTCGAAGGTCTGGCCCCCGACGGCGTCGCGGTGCTGAACGGCGACACGGGCTTCTCCGTCCTGCTGGACGCTGCGGCCCGCAAGGCCGGGGCGCGACGCGTGACCTTTGGGACCGCCGGCGGTGCCGACGCCCGCCTGATCAATTTCCAGCCCGATCCGCAAGGGGCGCGGGTGAAGGCCGAACTGTTCGGCAAGACGATCGATTTCACCCTCAGCCAGTCCGGCTTCCACTGGGGCCTGAACAGCCTCTGCGTCATCCTGATGCTGGAGGCGCTGGACGTGCCGCTGGAGACGGCGCTGGCGGCCCTCGCCGATTTCGAGCCGCTGGCGGGGCGGGGCCGGACCAGCGTGGTGGCCGCGCCGGGCGGGGCCTTCACCCTGATCGACGAGAGCTACAACGCCAATCCGCTGTCGATGGCCGCCGGCTTCCGCAGCCTGGGTGCCAGGCCGGTCCCCAAGGGCGGACGGCGCGTCGTGGTGCTGACCGACATGCTGGAACTGGGCGACTGGTCGCGCGCGCTGCACGAAGGCTTGTCCGCCGCCATCGCCGCCGCCGGCCTGGACCTGGTTCATGCGGCGGGTCCCGAGATCAAGCGCCTGCATGACGTCCTGCCGCCCGCCCGTCGCGGCCTGTGGCGAGAGACGGCCGCCGAGCTCGCCGCCGAGGCCGCCGATCTGGTCGCGCCCGGAGACGTGGTCATGGTCAAAGGTTCGAACGGGTCGAAGGCGTCGCTGATCGCCAAGGCTCTGTCAGACCTCGGCTCCCCCTCAAGCAGCGACGCGCCGAGCGCGGAGCGATAGGGAAACAAGATGTTCTACCTGCTCTATCTCCACTATGCCGACATCGCGAAGGACTACCCCCTGCTCAATCTGGTCCAGTACCAGACGGTGCGGGTGGCGCTGGCCATGGCCACGGCCATGATCGTCTCGGTCGCCATGGGCAGCCGGTTCATCGCCTGGATGCGGGTCAAACAGGGCAGGGGCCAGCCGATCCGGTCCGACGGCCCGGTGTCGCATCTGTCCAAGGTCGGCACCCCGACCATGGGCGGGCTGATGATTCTGGCGGGGATCGCGGTGGCGGTGTTCCTGTGGGGTGACCTGAGCAATCCCTACATCTGGATCGTCTCTGGCGTGACCGCGGCCTTCGGCCTGCTGGGCTTCATCGACGACTATGCCAAGGTGTCGAAACAGACCTCGGCCGGCCTGACCTCGAAACAGAAGCTGCTGGCGCAGGTGGTCATCTCGGTCATCGCCGGCGTGCTGACGGTGCTGTGGATGACAGCCTCGCCGACCTCCCCCAATCTTGAGACCTCGATCGCCTTCCCCTTCTTCAAGGCGGTTCTGCTCAATATCGGCTGGTTCTATGTCGTGTTCGCGGCCTTCACCATGGTCGGCTTCTCCAATGCGGTGAACCTGACCGACGGTCTCGACGGCCTGGCCATTGTGCCGGTGATGATGGCCGCGGGGGCCTTCGGCATCATCAGCTACCTGGTCGGCAACTTCATCTTCTCGGACTATCTGGGGGTCCACCATGTGCCGGGCTCGGGCGAGTTGGCCATCTTCTGCGCCGCCATCATCGGCGCGGGGACGGGCTTCCTCTGGTACAATGCGCCGCCGGCCAAGATCTTCATGGGCGACACCGGGTCGCTGGCACTGGGCGGCGCGCTCGGCGCCATCGCCGTGGCCACCAAGCACGAGCTGGTGCTGGGCATCGTCGGCGGCCTGTTCGTCATCGAGGCGCTCAGCGTCATGATCCAGGTCGGTTACTACAAGGCCACCAAGAAACGCATCTTCCTGATGGCCCCGATCCACCACCATTTCGAGAAGATGGGCTGGCCGGAATCGACGGTGGTGATCCGCTTCTGGATCGTCTCGGCCATGCTGGCGCTGGCGGGCCTCGCCACGCTGAAGCTGCGGTGAGGGACGAGTGCCTGTGGTCGAAACGCCCTCTCACAAAACCGCTCATCCCCGCGAAAGCGGGGACCCAGTCCTTTCGCTGAACAACCCTGTGGCCGATCGGCTGTCGGACCCATTGTCCGCACCGGCGCGCACAAAGCACGGGGTCCCCGCTTTCGCGGGGATGAGCGGAACCGAGGCATGATCCCCGTCCCCGGCTTTGAAGGGCGGCGCATCGCGGTCTTCGGCCTGGGACGGTCGGGGCTGACGGCGGCGCGCGCGCTGAAGGCGGGCGGGGCCCTGCCGGTGCTGTGGGACGACAGCGTGTCCAGCCGCATGCAGGCCGAGGCGGAAGGGTTTGCGGTCGAGGACCTGACCGCCGCCGACTGGTCGGGCTTCGCCGCTCTGGTGCTGTCGCCGGGCGCGCCGCTGACGCATCCCAAGCCGCACTGGACGGTGGACAAGGCGAAGGCGGCGGGCGTCGAGATCATCGGCGACATCGAACTGTTCGCCTGCGCGCTGGACGCCCTGCCAAAGGGCGAGCGGCCCCGCGTCGTCGCCATCACCGGCACCAACGGCAAGTCGACGACGACGGCGCTGATCGGCTGGGTGTTCAAGCAGGCGGGGATCACCACCCACGTCGGCGGCAACATCGGCATCGGCGTGCTGGCGCTGCCGGCCCCCACGCCCGACGCGGTCTATGTGATCGAGGTGTCGAGCTACCAGCTGGACCTGACCACGAGCTTCGCGCCGGACGTGGCGATCCTGACCAACGTCAGCCCGGACCATCTGGAGCGGCATGGCGGGATGGATGGTTATGTGGCGGCCAAGGCCAGGATTTTCCAGGCTCAGGGGCCGGACGGTGTCGCGCTGGTGGGGGTGGATGAGGACTGGGGAAAGGCCGTCACCGATCGTCTTGGAGACGCGGGTCGCGCGGTGACTATGGTCATGTCCGCTCATCCCGGCGAAAGCCGGGACCCAGTGCTTTCGTCGGAGCGCGGTGACGGGAATGAGCGACGGGACTCATCGTCCATGCCGGAGCGGCCAAAGGACTGGGTCCCGGCTTTCGCCGGGATGGGCGGATGTATCGGGGTGGCCGACGGTGCGCTGACGTTGCAAGGCACCCGCATCGACCTGACCTCCGCCCGCTCACTCCCCGGACGTCACAATGCCCAGAACGCCGCCTTCGCCTGGGCCGCCGCCCGGGCGCTCGGGGTCTCGCATGACGCCGCCGTACATGGCCTGATGACCTTCCCCGGCCTGGCCCACCGGATGGAAGAGGTCGGACGCCTCGGCAAGGTCCGTTTCATCAATGACTCCAAGGCCACCAACGCCGACGCGGCGCGGCAAGCGCTCATGTCCTACGCCCGCTGCTTCTGGATCGCCGGTGGGCGGGCCAAGCAGGGCGGCATCGACGACCTCGAGGAGCTGTTCCCCCGCGTGGTGGAGGCCTTCCTGATCGGCGAGGCGGCGGGACCGTTCGCGGCCCGGCTGGGCGACACGCCGCACCGGATCAGCGGCGACATGGCGACCGCCGTGCGTCAGGCCGCCGAGGCCGCCGCCGCCACGGGCCGCGAGGAGGTGGTTTTGCTGTCCCCCGCCAGCGCCAGTTTTGACCAGTATCCCGACTTCGAGGCGAGGGGCGAGGCTTTCCGCGCCGCCGTTCTCGGCCTCGGCGCCCGACCCTTCTCTGGCCCCGCGAGCGCGTCATGACCCAGAGCTACAGCCCCGCCTTCTCGCGCAACGATCAGGGTGCGATCGCCAAATGGTTCTGGACCGTCGACCGGGGCCTGCTGGCCGCGGGCCTGACGCTGATGGCCTTGGGCGTGGCGCTCAGCTTCGCCTCCAGCCCGGCCGCCATCCTCGCGAACCAGTCGATCTCTGACCCGTTCCATTATTCATGGCGGATGATCGTCTGGGCCGGACTGGGCCTGATCGCCATGCTGGCCAGTTCCCTGCTGTCCCCGCGCGGGGTCCGGCGGATCGCGGTGCTGGCGCTGCTGGGAGCCATCGTCGTCATGGCCGCCCTGCCGTTCATCGGCAATGAGGTGAAGGGAGCCGCGCGCTGGGTGAACCTCGGCCCGTTCAGCCTGCAGCCGTCCGAATTCGCCAAGCCCGCATTGATCGTCTTCGCCGCCTGGATGTTCGCCGAGGCCCAGAAGGGGCAGGGGGTGCCCGGCGTCAGCATCGCCTTCGCGGCCTGGGCCGTGACCGTCTTCCTGCTGCTGATCCAGCCTGACATCGGCCAGACCCTGCTGATCACCACCACCTTCATGGCCGTCTTCTTCATGGCCGGGGTGCCGCTGAAATGGGTGGCGGCGTTGGCGGCGGCGGGCGCGGCGGGCGTCGTCGGCCTGTATTTCGCCTTCAGCCACATGCGCGACCGCCTCAGCCGTTTCACCTCTCCGGAGACGACCGACACCCACCAGATCGACCGCGCGTTAGAAGCCATTCGCTCGGGCGGACTGGTCGGCCGCGGTGTGGGCGAGGGGGTGATGAAGCGCTCGGTGCCCGACCTGCACACCGACTTCATATATTCCGTCGGCGCCGAGGAGTTCGGCCTGATCCTGTCGCTGGTCATGATCGGTCTTTACGCCTTCATCGTGCTGCGCGGCATGCGCAGGGCGATGAAGCTGAACGACCCCTATGAGCAGACCGCGGCGGCGGGCCTGTTCATGCTGATCGGGTTGCAGGCCTGCATCAACATCGCGGTCAATCTGAACCTGATCCCGACCAAGGGGATGACCCTGCCCTTCATCAGCTACGGCGGCTCGTCGATGCTGGCCATGGGGCTGACAATGGGGCTGGCGCTGGCCTTGACCCGCCGCCGCCCCGGTGCCTACGAGCCGGGGGCCAGCCTGCCGCAGGGCCGGCGGATACTGCCGTAAGGGCCGCCATGTCATCGAAAGTCTGCGTCGTCGCGGCCGGGGGTACCGGCGGTCACATGTTTCCGGCCGAGGCGCTTTCGCGCGAGCTTCAGGCGCGCGGCTGGCGCATCGTCCTGGCCACCGATCATCGCGGCGAGGCCTATGCCCATGACTTCCCGGCCGAGGAACGGATCGCGCTCGACGCCGCCACCGGGCGCGGGCCGATCGGGATGGCCAGGGCCGGCGTGGCCATTGCGCGCGGGCTGTTCAAGGCCCGCGCGGCGCTGAACCGGCTGGACGCCGCCGTGGTGGTCGGCTTCGGCGGCTATCCGTCCGCCCCGGCCCTGCTGGCCGCGCTGAGCCAGAAGCGGCCGACGCTGCTGCATGAGCAGAACGCCGTGCTGGGCCGCACCAACCGCTGGCTTTCGCCCTATGTCGGCGGCGTCGCCTCGTCCTTCCCCAATTTGCGGAAGGTCCCGCCCGCCGTCGCCGGACGCGTGACCCTGGTCGGCAATCCGGTGCGGCCCGACATCCGTGCCCTGTTCGACCGGCCCTATCTCGCGCCGACGGGTGATGGCCCGATCCATGTGCTGGTCACCGGCGGGAGCCAGGGCGCCCGCATCCTGGCCGAGACCGCGCCCCGCGCCCTGGCGGCTCTGCCCCCGCCCTTGCGCAAACGTCTGCGTGTGCAGCAACAGTCGCGCGCCGAGACGCTGGAGGCCGCCCGGGCCGTCTATCAGGCCGCCGGCATTGAGGCCGAGGTCGCCCCCTTCTTCGGTGACATGGCCCGGCGGCTGTCGGCGGCCCATCTGGTGATCGGTCGCGCTGGGGCCTCGACCTGTTCCGAGCTGGCGGTGGCCGCCGTGCCTTCGCTGCTGATCCCGCTGAAGATCGCCATGGACGACCACCAGCGCTTCAACGCTCTCAGCCTCGCCGAAGCCGGCGGGGCCGAGGTGATGCTGGAGGATGAGGTGACGGTTGAGGCCCTGACCGTCGTCCTCTTGTCTCTGCTGTCCGATCCCGCCCGACTGTCCGCCATGAGCGCCGGTGCCCGGTCCGCCGCCCTGCCGGACGCGACCGGGGTCCTTGCCGATATGGTCGAGGGGTCGGTCCGCCCTGCCTGAATCGTCAGGGCTGGGCCGCGAAGAGTTGCGCGGCCGAAGCACGCGCCGCCGTCAGGGTGGGCACGGGCCGGGTGCGGGGACGCTCGGTCGTGCAGGCGGCTCCCATGGTCACGGCACCCGGCGTGCCTGCGGCAGGCACTGCCGCCGCCGCCGGTCCGGCGTCCGTGCGCATGTGGGTCGCATCCTGATAGACGACCGTGCGTACGGTGTGCACGGTTCCCGCTGTGCAATCGACATCCCATTCCATCGCCAGGGTGTTCGCGCCGCCGGCGATGGGCTGTTTCAGAAACAGCCAGGTCCAGACCTGTCTGTGACCCGTCTCGACCGTCTTCGGCATGGTCATGAAGGCGACGACGCCGGGGACCTGGAAGATCTGGCGCATGGGTTCGTCGGGGCCCTGGGTGACGTCCTGAGTCCGGGCGGTCGCCGGGATTGCCACGGCTGTCGCTACGGCAAGACAAAGTGCGAGTGATTTCATTTAAGCCTCCCTGTCCGGATTATGGCCGAAAAACGGCGCTGCGCGAGTCCCGGAAGCGTTTGAATTCGATATTCAATGCCGGGTTACAAGCCTGCCATCGCTGCGCGCCCAACGCGAACCGCGTCGGCCAGGTTGTCCGCTTCCGCCTCACCCGCCGATACATCATCGAGGGGCCGGCGATCTTCGGCTGGTTCGTACGATGCGAGGTGCCGGGGTCGCAGTCCTCCCCCCGAGCGCAGCAACAGGGGGAGGGGGACCGCCGGTACGGCGGTGGAGGGGGCTTGCCCCACAAACCGGCACTTGCAGTTGGCCCCCTCCACCATCCTTCGGATGGTCCCCCTCCCCCTATGGGGGAGGATTTAAGCCACCAGCGTTTCAGCCTGCCGCAGGTCCACGCTGACCAGTTGCGACACGCCGCGTTCGGGCATGGTCACGCCGTAGAGGCGGTCCATCCGGCTCATGGTCACGGGGTTGTGGGTGATGACGATGAAACGGGTATCGGTGCGCTTTCTCATCTCGTCCAGCATGCGGCAGAAGCGGTCGACGTTGGCGTCGTCCAGCGGGGCGTCGACCTCGTCCAGCACACAGACCGGAGCCGGATTGGCGAGGAAGACGGCAAAGATCAGCGCCGCCGCCGTCAGGGCCTGTTCGCCGCCGCTCATCAGGCTCATCACCGACAGCCGCTTGCCGGGCGGGCAGGCGTAGATTTCCAGCCCGGCCTCCAGCGGGTCGTCGCTTTCGACCAGTTTCAGCTCGGCCTGGCCGCCGCCGAACAGGGCCTCGAACAGGCTTTTGAAATTGGCGTTGATGACGTCGAACGCCGCGACCAGCCGCTCGCGGCCCTCGGCGTTCAGCTCATCGATGCCGTCGCGCAGTTTGGCGATGGCGCTGGTCAGGTCCGACCGTTCGGCCTTCATGGTCTGCAGTCGGTCGCCGTAGTCGTTGGCCTCGGCCTCGGCCAGCAGGTTGACCGCGCCCAGCGCCTCGCGCTCGCGCTCCAGACCGTAGAGCAGGCTTTCGGCCCCGGCCGCGTCCGGCGGACTGGCGATGGCGTCGTCGGTCAGCTTGCGGGCCAGCTCTTCCGGCGACATCTGGGCCGTCTCGCGCAGGTTCGCCTCGGCATCGGCCAGACGCTCGGTCGCCGCCTCCGCCCGCGCCGCCAGACCCGCCCGGGCCTCGCGCGCCGCCGAGGCCGAGCTCTCCGCCGCCCGCGCGCCGCGATCCGCCTCGGTCGCCGCGTGCTCGGCCACGGCGAGGGCGTCGGCGGCGGCCCTGCGTCGCGTCTCCGCCGTGGTCAGGGAATCCAGCAGGGACGATCGCTGCGTCATTAGCTGTTCCGGCGCGTTCGACGCCGCCTTCAGCCGCCCAGCCGTCTTCTCCGCGTCGGTCTCCAGCACGGCGATCCGCGCCGTCGTGTCCTTCGCCCGCCCGGCCCAGCCGTCGCGTTCGCGCGTCAGCCCGTCCAGCCGCGACTGGCGGCCCGCCACTTCGCGCGCCTCGGCGTCGCGTTCGACCCGCGCCGTTGACGCCGCGCTCCGCGCCGCCTCCGCCGCCGCCCGCGACACCGTCAACTCCGCCCTGAGCCCGTCCAGAGTCTCCGACGGCGCCTGGCCCCCCTGGGCCTCCGCCAGAGCGGTCGTGTCGACCTCCACCTCAAGCGCCAGCCGCGTCAGGGTCTCGTCCAGCGCCTGCGCCCTGGCCTCATTGCGGGCCTGTTCGCGGCCCAGCGCATCGACCCGGTCGCGGGCGGTCGAGACGGCCTTGTCCAGCGGGAAGGGTGCCGCGCGAGCCGTCCTGACCGTCTCCTCGGCGGCGCGGAAAGCCTCGGTCGCCGCCTTCAGCGCGGCCTGCGCGGCTTCCAGCGCCGGTTTGCCGTCATCGATGTCGGCTTCCAGCTCGGACAGTCGCGTGCGCTGGGCCAGTCGAACGGCCGCCGGGCGCGGAGCCTCGGCGCGCTGGACGAAGCCATCCCAGCGCCACAGGTCGCCCTCGCGCGTCACCAGCCGCGCCCCGACCGGCAGGGCCCTGGCCAGCCGTTCGATCTCGTCGCGCGCCGCCACCCCGCAAAGGGCGAGGCGCGCCTGCAACTGGTCCGGCGCCGAGACATGGTTCGCCAGCGGCTCGACGCCGGCAGGCCACGCGGGAGAGGGGACATCCGCTCCCGCCCACCAGGCCGCCGCCCGCGGGTCCAGTGCCGCGTCCAGATCGTCGCCCAGCGCCGCAGCCAGCGCGGCCTCATAGCCCTTGCCCGCCTGAACCCGGTCCAGCGCCGGGGGATGCTCGCGCCGACCCTGCGTCAGCAGCTGAGCCAGTCCGCGCGCCTCGGTCTGCAGACGGCCCAGCCGGTCCTCGGCCGCCCGCGCCTGTGTCCGCGCCTCGGCTTCCGCTCGCGCCCGGTCGCCCCGGTCGGCTTCTGCGGCCTCGACCGCCGCCCGCGCCGCCGACAGCGCTGCCTGCACCGTCTCCAGCGCGACGGTCGCCGCATTGATCTCGGGCGTCTCCAGCGGGCCTATCGCCTCACGCTCCGCCTTCGCCGACGACCACTGGGCCTGGGCCCGCGCCACCCGCGCCTCGGCATCGCGCCTGCGGGCGGTTTCGGCGTTCACGCGGGCCTCGATCGAGGCCACGGCACCCGCGACCCGCTCTACCTCGGCGTCCGCCGCCCTGCGCGCGTCCTCGGCCGGGGCGAGGGCGGCCTCCAGTTCGGGACCACGCGTCGGCGCGCCCGCCATCTCGGCCTTCAGCGTCTCCAGCGCCGCGTTCAGCCGCGCCAGCTCGCCCCCGGCGTCTCCGGCCATGGCGGTCTCGCGTTCAATGTCGGCGGCGATGCGCGCGCCCTCGGCGATCAGCCGCTCGACCTCGGCGCGCGCCGCCTGTTCGGCCATGTCCAGCCGGTCGCGTTCCAGCGATGCGCGGTGGAGCAGAGCGCCAGCCACGGCGTCCTCCTCGCGGGCGGGCTTCAGCGCGTCCTGGGCGTTCAGCGACGCCGTCTGCTCTCGGCCCGACGCCGAGGTGGCCTCCAGAACCGCGCGTTCGGCCTCGGCCAGTTCCCGCGTCGCGCCCTCGGCCGCCACCCGCGCATCATTCCAGCGGACGTAAACCAGCGCCGCCTGAAGCGCCCGGATCTCGGCCGAGATCTTCTTGTACTTCTCGGCCTGCCGCGCCTCGCGCTTCAAGCGGGCAAGCGTGGTCTCGAGCTCGCGGCCGATGTCGTCCAGCCGCTCCAGATTGGTCTCCGCCGCCTTCAGCCTCAGCTCCGCCTCATGACGCCGGGTGTGCAAACCGGCCACCCCACCGGCTTCCTCGAGGATGCGGCGGCGGTTCTGCGGCTTCGCGGCGATCAGCTCGCTGATCTGTCCCTGGCGCACCAGAGCGGGCGAGTTGGCACCTGTCGAGGCGTCGGCGAACAGCAGCTGCACGTCGCGGGCGCGCACCTCCTTGCCATTGATGCGATAGGTCGAGCCCTGACCCCGGTCGATGCGGCGCGACACCTCGATAATGGCGCTGTCGGTGAAGGGCTGGGGAGCCTTGCGCTGGGCGTTGTCGATGGTCAGCTGGACTTCGGCGTGGTTGCGCGGCGGGCGGTCGGCGGCCCCGGAGAAGATGACGTCATCCATGCCCTGACCGCGCATGGCCTTGGCCGAGTTCGCTCCCATGACCCAGCGCAGGCCTTCCAGCACATTGGACTTGCCGCAGCCGTTGGGGCCGACCACCCCGGTCAGGCCCGGCTCGATATGCACCTCCGCCGGGTCGACGAAGGACTTGAAGCCCACGAGCCGGAGGCGCTGGAACTGCATCGGCTAGGGCGTCACCGACCGGCCAGCAGAGGCTGCAGGACGGCGTCGAAGGCCGCGACGTCATGCGTTTTCGACGTGAGCAGAACGGGACTGCCGTTGACGAAGAAGGCGGGCGTGAACTCGACGCCATCGTCGATGGCTTGTTCCCCGCGGGCCTCGACCACAGCCTTGCCCGCCGGGTCCTGCATGCAGGCGTTCATCTGCTCGATCGTCATGCCGCCGGCCGCTCCGGCCTGCGCGAGCCAGATTCGGGCTGCGGCGGGATAGGGCCCGGCCTGCAAGGCGGCCTGACCCCGAAAAAGGCCGTCCAATACGTCGTCGTAGCGGTCTTCTGGCGCGCACCGGGCCATCGTGGCACCGGCGACGGCCAAGGTTTGAGGCGGGGTCGGCAGGTCGCGGTAGACGATCCGGACCTGACCGTCGTTCACATACCTGGCCTTGATCGTCGGCAGGTCGGTCGTGTGCCAGGCGGCGCAGTGGCCGCAGGTCGCCGACAGATAGACCGTGAGGGTGACGGGCGCGTCGGCGCTGCCCAGGGTCCGGTCGTCCGGACGCACCGGCTCGATCGCCTGCGCCATGACGACCGCAGGCGCGAGCGCCGCGATCAGCATGGGCAGCAGGAAGCGAAGCAGACGCGCCACGTCCCGGCTCACTTGGCCAGTTCGGCGTCGATGGCCTTGGACAGGTCGGCCAGGCTGGTGCCCGACTGCGATCCCGGGGTGATGATCTTCACGCCGTTGACGAAGAAGGTCGGCGTGCCGTCGACGCCAGCGGCGCGCGCGGCCTTGGCGCGTTCCTCGGCACCCGTCAGGGCGGCTTCGTCGGTGATGCACTGCTGGACGCGTTCGTTGCTCAGGCCGGCGCCGTTGCCGACGCGGAACAGGGTGGCGCGGGGATCGGCGCGCATCTCGTCCTGGCTGGACAGCAGTTCGTGCACGACGTCGAAATACTTGTCGTCCCCGGCGCAGCGCGCGATGGCGAAACCGGCGATGGCTACCTGGGCCGGCGGCGTCGGAATTTCGCGGAAGACGTAGCGCACCTTGTTGGTGTCGACGTAGGCGCGCTTGAGACCGTCCCAGTGCTCGGCCTGCCAGGCGGCGCAGACGTGGCAGGTGATCGACGCATACTCCACCACGGTGACCTTGGCCCCTTCGGCGGCGCCCAAGGCCATGTCGCCGTCGACAGGCGCGCCCGCGCCACCGCCGCCGCAACCGGCCAGGGTGGCCATGGCGGCCAGGGTGGCGGCCGTCATGGCGGCGCGGCGGTTCATCGCGGCGTATCTGGTCCTGCCGCTGATCTGGGCGCTGATCTGGTCGCTCATGACGTGGTCCTTGCTGTCGCGGGGCTGCTGGAGTTTCGCGCGATTCCCCGCAAAAGCGCGCACATGGGTTTTCGAGAACAGAAGCGGCAACATTACGCCACGACTGTCGCCGATATCCTATCCAAGGCCCCAAAGCCAAGCGATCCCCGGAGGATTGGACCTGCGGTCAACGCGAGCGGACTCGCCGACGGTCTGGATGGGTGGGGAGCGGACATCGCCTCCGCACGCCGCAACTGTCCTTACGGCACCAAGAGCGATGCTTACCAAGTCCCCGGAAACACGACATTCCGCTCAAGCTGGCCTGGATTGAGACGGTAAGCTTGTCGGTTTGTCATTTGAGACGAATTCCGACCCTCTGCGGCCGGCGCAGTTCATGGCCTCGATAATCGCCGCGCATCGAACCGGAGGGTCGAACCGGAGGGTCGAACCGATCCGCAGCCTCTCTCTCAATCAGAATTCCAGTCGCCTCATTGCGCGCCTTCACCTGTGGCCAGGCCGCGGCCTTCGATCGAGATGCAGCGCTGCCGGGTGCCTTGCTCGCCCGGTTCCGTGCGGGCGACAAGGCTGACGGCCTCGCCGCCCGGACCATAGGTGGCGAGCCACTGACAACCGGTCTGCAAGTCGGTGAGCACGAACAGGTTCGCCTCGGCGGTGGGCGTCTTGGTAAAGGTCGCTCCCAGAGCCGCGGTCCGCAGAGCCCCGACCGGATCGTTGATCGCCCCCTGTATCTCGGACGCACGCGCATTCAAGCTGTCAGCCGCAGTGCGAGCCGCCTCTGCCGTCTTTTCTATCTCGCGCAGGGCCGACGTATCGATCGGCTCGCACGCGGCCAGAGCCACCACGGCCGATAAGGCAACCAGCGTGGTGCGGATTGTGGATATCATCAGGCAAGTCCCTTCAAGACAAATGGGCCGGTGATGCGAATCGACCGCCCCTTAACCGCGATCAGACGCGGATATCGAATGTGTGCCGGCTGGGTCGGCGGGTCAGCGTTTCATCGTTGATGGCGCCAGCGGGATCGACGGGTCGATCCGTGGGCGTGCTCTGATGCCCAGCCACCCGGCCCGTCATCTGGGAGAGCTGAACGGCCCATGCGTGAGCGGTTGGGTTGAATGGTGCGCCGACCCTCATCTTCGCTCATCTTCGCTCTGGATCAGGTCATAAGGTTCGGGATCGACGCCCAGGAGTTTGCAAAGTCGCAGGATCACGGCCCGTTCTTCGGCGTCAAGGCCGCCGTCGGCTTCGGCGACCGAGCAGGCCGTCTCGATCAGCAGACGAGAGGCGCCCGGCTGGCCTCGCAGGCGCGCGACCGCGAGCTCCGCCGTCTCCTCCCCATCGTCGAGATCGCGCTCGAACCGCAGGTTCAGCGCTTCGAACAAGGCCAGCACGTCGTCGGTGCCGAAGAAGGCGATCGTCGGTGAGTTACGCATGCGGTCGAGCATGCGCGTGCGCTCGTCGGCGGTGACCCAGCCGTCGGCCTGGGAAACCATGGCACAGGCGGCCACGACCGCGTCCATCTGGACGATGTTTCCGGGAGTCCAGACGTCGTTCTGGTCAATCCCGGGACGTTTTCGCAGCAATCTGTTGGACTGGGGCATTGGGCCTCGCATTGCATCGCCGGTTATGCGGCGATCGGCTGTTGATATGGGAGCGATCGGGGTCGGCGACCGGGGGAAGCCGCCGACCCTCCTCTTCGCTAGCGCGACCCGACCGCCTTCTGGCGACCGTCGAGGACGGCGAACCGGTCCTTGACGGCCGGCTTCTTCTTCTTGATGTCCGCGACGGTGCGGTCGTCCCCCGGCGCCATCTTAAGCAGGGCATGAAATCCCTGCAGCCTGCGCGCCAACGCAATAGTCATGCGGCCTCTCCTTCTCTGATGGGGAGAGCTCGACGCCGAAGCCGACGGTTCGATGGGGGAGAACAGCCGGACCCCGTCATCGAGCGCACCCGATGCGATCCGACATCACGATCGCCAGCGATCGTCAGAGGGGCCCGGGCCGCTCCGATAAGCTGCCGCACTTCCGATGCGGGCGCCAATAAGAAGTTCTGATGCCAGGCATCACAAAGCAATATGCTCGCGATCCGGCAATAGAAGCACCGGCTCGGACAGTCGCGCGCTGACCGGCGAGACTGGGTTAAGTCTGCGATACGGAAAGCGGCACCCTGGTCGGTCAGCGTCATGACGCGTTGACGCGTCGTGTGTATGCCGTCATTGACGGCTCCTCCACGGGTCCGGGCCCCTCTGGCAGCCGAGGCGTCGGCTGCGATGTTGGACCCCCGCATGGATGGCGTGACGCGGCGCCTGTTTCTTTATTATGAGGTCCGGGATGCTTGAGTCCCTTCCATTTCTGGCCGCGACCTATGTCGGCCAGCCGATATGGCTTTGGCTGGCCTTCCTCGGCTTCATCGGCTTCCTGCTGTGGATCGACCTGGGGGTCGTGAACAACAAGGACGGGGTGGTGTCGGCCAAGAAGTCGGCAGCGATGTGGGCGTCGTTCGCATCCCTCGCCATCGCGTTCGGGGCCTATGTCTACTTCGTTTACGAGCCCGACCCGATCTACTATATGAGTCCCGATAATCTCAATCAGCAAGCCGTTCTACAGTATTTTACCGGCTATCTTCTCGAAACCGCGCTGGCGTTCGACAACATCTTCGTCATCGGGATGATCTTCACCTTCTTCGCGGTCCCACGCGAGTACCAGCATCGCGTGCTGTTCTGGGGCATCATCGGTGCAATCGTGTTCCGGGCGATTTTCATCTCGCTCGGCGCGGCCATCGTGAACGAGTTCACCTGGGTGCTGTTCATCTTCGCCGCCTTCCTGATCTTCACGGGCTGGAAGATGATTTTCGGCGGCAGTCACGAGATGGATCTGAACGATAATCCGATCCTCAAGTTCCTGAAGAAGCGGATGCGCGTCACGGACACGATCGATAATCACAACTTCTTTGTGAAACGACCCGACCCCAAAGGCTCGGGTCGGCTCGTTTTGTTCGCGACCCCGCTGTTCCTGGCCTTGATCATGGTCGAGGTGGTGGACATCATCTTCGCGGTTGATTCCGTGCCGGCGATCTTCGCGGTCACAAAGGACCCCTTCATCGTTTACACGTCCAACATCTTCGCGATCCTGGGCCTGCGCTCGATGTATTTTATGCTCGCCGAGGCAGTCGCCCGCTTCAAATATCTGAAATACGGGCTGTCGCTTGTGCTCGTGCTGATCGGGGTCAAGATCATCTGGAATTTTGGTCTCTACAAGGCTTGGAAAGACATGACCGGTGAGGCGCTGGTGCCCTACCTCGAGCCACAATGGTCCCTTATTGCGACCCTCGCCCTGATCGGTGGCTCCATGCTCTATTCCTGGATCAGGACCCATGAGGGGAAGGACGGGCGGAACCCTCCGGTCGATTGATCTGTCACCCGGTCAGCGTGCTGTCGGGATAGCAAATATGCCGACAGCACCAGCCGCACTCGCCCGAGCAATCAGGCCTGACAGGGAGCCTCGCCTCTTACAAATGCGAACTTAGCCGCTTCAGGTCCAATGTCCGGGCTGGGTCGAAAACGTCTTGTGCGCGTCGCCGGCAAGCGGGCCTAGCGACCGTGGCCCAAGAACAGACACCACGCGTGGCAGACAAGGGTCGAAAGCGGTCAATGACTTCCACCCTTTAATCGACCATCCGGCATAAGCTGGGCTCGACAAGGAAACCCAGCCTTTTTGCAACGTCCCGCGGTTGCCAATTGGAACACGCCAGCGGCGAAGTTCTGTTATCGGCCCGAGCGATCGGTGCCCTTGTCCGGATCGCTGAGGACGGCGCGGCCGAGCCGCTCCAGCGCGCCCTTCAGTGCGTCCGGCGCAGCGGCGACAGAGGCCTTCAGCTCGGCCTCCGCATGGGCAGGAAGGGGGGTGGGCGCGACCTTGCGGGGACGCGGCGCGGCGCAGTCTACCATTGGCTTGACCGGTCCCTGCGCGATCCTCAGCTTGTCGACGCTGCCCGCGCCGAGGAACAGATTGACGCGCTGAAGAATGTCTTCCGACTGATGCTGGACCAGCAGGGCGGCCGGGCCCGCGACGCGCAGCTCCAGCGTTCCACCACCGCCCCGGCTTTTGCTCAGCTTCTGCGGTCGGGTGACGCGCGCCAGCCGCTCGCCGACGATCTCGCGCCAGCGCGGTTCCAGCGCGGCGGCTCCGCGCCCGAACTTGTCGTCCAGTTCCTTGATCAGCCCCTGCAAGGCTCGACCGGCCTTGGGCGCGGGACGCGGCGCGGCGCGCGTGCGTCGCCGCGACAGGATTTCACGCGCTTCGGCGTCCGTTGGCAGCGAGCGGGCCATTTCCGGTCTATAGCGCGAAGGATGCCCCCCGTCTCCGCTATCCGCGCCGCGCTTCTGAACTGGTACGACGCCCATGCGCGGACTCTGGCCTGGCGCAGTTCGCCGGGGACGGCCGCGCGGCCCGATCCGTACCGGGTCTGGCTCTCGGAGGTCATGCTGCAACAGACCACGACCCCGCACGCCACGCCCTATTTCCAGGCTTTCACAGCCCGCTGGCCTGCGGTCTCCGACCTGGCGGCGGCCGAGGACGGCGAGGTCATGGCCGCATGGGCGGGCCTGGGCTATTACGCCCGCGCTCGCAACCTGCTGGCCTGCGCCCGTGCGGTGACGAGAGACCACGGTGGCGTCTTTCCCGATACGGAGGCGGGGTTGCTGGCCCTGCCGGGGGTCGGCACCTACACCGCTGCGGCCGTCGCCGCCATCGCCTTCGACCGGCCCGCCAATGTGGTGGACGGCAACGTCGAGCGGGTCATGGCGCGGCTGTTCGCGGTCGAGACGCCACTGCCCGCCGCCCGGTCGCGTCTGCGAGAACTGGCCGGAACGCTGGTCGGGGACGACCGTCCGGGAGACTGGGCCCAGGCGTTGATGGACCTCGGGGCGACGGTCTGTCGTCCGAAGACCCCGCTATGCGAGCGATGCCCCCTGACCGAATGGTGCGCCGCCTACGGTTCGGGCCGGCCCGAACGCTATCCCTTGAAGGCCAGGAAGGCCGATCGCCCCCATCGGTCGGGAACGGCCTGGGTGCTGCGCGACGGGCAGGGTCGCGTCGCCCTCGTTCGGCGTCCGGACAAAGGCCTGTTGGGCGGCATGCTGGGTCTGCCCACCGGCGACTGGACCGCGGCGCCCCAGCCCACGCCGCCGCCCGTCGCGGCCGAGTGGCGCGATGCGGGCGCGGTCGAGCACGTCTTCACCCATTTCTCCCTGACCCTGACCGTCCACGCGGCGGAAGGGCACGGCGACTTCATCTGGACGCCCGAGGGCGAGGCGCTGGAGTCGCTGCCGACCGTGTTCCGCAAGGCGCTGGAGCGCGGGTTGGCTTAGCGAACCAACCGCACGACCACGTCGCCGATCCGGTTACGCGGCACGACCACCGTGTGTCCGTCCAGGCGCTGGAAGGCCAGGTCCACGACGGCGTCCCCGACCCGCAGGTTCGAGATGGTCAGACGTTCGACGCCGGTGGGCAGCATGGGATCGTCGACCTCGATCACTCCCTTGGTCGCATCGACCCGAACCCCCAGCGTCGATTGCAACATCAGGAACACCGATCCGGCCGCCCAGGCCTGCGGCAGGCAGGCCACCGGATAGGCGATGGGCGGCTCGCCCGGCTCACGCTCGAAGCCGCAGAACAATTCCGGCAGTCGCAGATGGAAATGCGCCGCCGCGGAATAGATCTCGGACAGGATCAGGCCGACCGCCTCGCGCTCGCCATACCGGGCCATGCCCGCCACCGCCATGGCCGTGTCGTGCGGCCAGACCGAGCCGTTGTGATAGCTCATCGGATTGAACCGGGCCTGACCGCGCGCCAGGGTGCGGATGCCCCAGCCGGACCGGAACTCGGCCCCCAGCATCCGTTTCGCCACGACCTTGGCGCGCTCGGGCGACGGCAGTCCGGAGAACAGCAGATGCCCGGCGTTCGACCCGATGGCGCGGCACTGCCGCCCGTCGCCGTCCAGGGCGATGGCGTAGAACTGCTCGTCCTCCATCCAGAACAGGTCTTCGACCCGTCGTCTGACGCTTTCGGCCCGCGCCGCCCATTCCGGCGCGCGGTCGTCGCCGAGCGTCAGAGCCAGATCGGCCATCGCCTGCCAGGCGGAATAGGCGTAGCCCTGCACCTCCAGCAGTGCGATCGGTCCCTTCGGGAACTGTCCATCGGCATGGAAGATGGAGTCCTCGGAGTCCTTCCAGCCCTGATTGGACAGGCCGGTGTCGGCACCGCGCTGATAGCGGATCAGGCCGTCGCCGTTGACGTCGCCATAATCCGTCATCCAGCCGACGGCGGCGATCAGATTGGGCCACAGGGAGCGGATGGTCTCGAAATCCCCGGTCCTGCGCGCATAGGCCCCGGCAAGGGCGACGAACAGGCAGGTCGTATCGACGCCGCCGTAATAGAGACCGAACGGCACCTCTCCGAGCGCCGACATCTCGCCGCCGCGGGTCTCGTGCATGATCTTGCCGGGGGCGGAGTCCTGGAAGGCGGAGCTTTCAGTGGCCTGACGCATCGCCAGATAGGTCAGCACCCCCTTGGCCAGGGAGGGATCCAGCCACAGCAACTGCCAGGCCGTGATGATCCCGTCCCGCCCGAACGGCGTCGAGAACCAGGGCACGCCCGCATAGGGATAGGGGCCCGTCGGCAGGTCGCTGGTCAGCAGGGCGACGTCGGCCCGCGACTGGTCCAGCCATTGGTTGAAGCGCGGGCTGCGCGGACCCCGAACCGAGGTGCCCCGCCTGCATCGCGCCCGCATGGCCAGCCGCGCATCGACCGCGTTGGCCCGAAACCGTATGGCGTCCGGAGCCTCGCAGGCGTCGCCGCCGCATTCGATGTACAGGTCGCACCGCTTGCCCATTGGCAGACTGAACATGAATTCCGCCCGCGATCCCGACAGGCGCGCCGGCGGCTCGGAAAAGGCCAGGCAACCTGACCGCCGAACGCCGTCCAGACCCAGATAGCCGAAGGTCACGCGCCGGCCGTCGTGGGTGGGAGTCTCGCTCGCGCCGCGTTTTTCCCTCAGCGTGCCGCGTACCTGGAAGATGTCGGCGAAGTCGGCCGCGAAGTCGAAGGCCAGCGGCAGCAGCAGGTCTTCGGTGCCGTGGTTGACCATCCGCACCCGCTCGAACATGCGCCGTGCACGGACGAAGCGCCGCCGCTCCATGTGGATCACCCCCGCCGGCGCGGACCTCTTGCCCATCGGCGGCAGGGGCCGGTTGGTGGTGTGGCAGGTGAAGAAGACGTTGTCCGAGCCGACGCCAGAACTCAGCCGCGAGGGTCGCGTCTGACCCGCCGTCATGACGAACCGGGACAACAGGCGGGTGTCGCGGTCGAACAGGCCGTCCGCTCCGCCCTTCATGTCGCCCCAGCCGTCGGCCACCACGAAGGTGTCCCCATCCTTCAAGGCCATCAGGCGCTCGGGACCATCCGTGTCCGTAAACTCGGCGGCGTTCGTCGCGACGGAATAGGTATCATCCATGCGGGCTCCGGATTCGGGCGAGGCAGCGACGCTGACCATGGAATGCGAACGCTTTGAGGCCGCATCCCGTTCATCTTGCGCCCATCAGGCGCCGATGGCGAAGCTCTTGTCCTCGTAGGGCCGCAGCGGGGTGACCACGTCATCCAGAGGCGTCTCCGCGAAAGGGCGTTTGGCCAGCAGGTCGGCATAGACGTCCAGATAGCGTCGCGCCATGGCTGTCGCGGAGAACCGCAGCTCGAACCGCGTGCGGATCGCTTCGCGGTCCAGCAGATGCGCTCTTCCCGCAGCCGCGATTGCCTGTTCCAGCGTATCGACCAGGAAGCCCGTCTCGCCATCCTCGATCACCTCGGGGGTGGAGCCGCATTTGAAGCTGATCACCGGCGTGCCGCAGGCCATGGCCTCGATCATCACCAGGCCGAAGGGCTCGGGCCAATCAATGGGGAACAGCAGCGCCTCGGCTCCGCCCAGGAAAGCGGATTTCTGATGATCGCCGATCTCGCCGACAAATTCGATCAGGGGATTGCCGTCGACCATAGGCTTGATGGAGGTCTCCCAGTAGGCCTTGTCCGCCGCGTCGACCTTGGCCGCGATCTTCAGCGGCATGTTCAGGGCGGTGGCGATCTTGATGGCGCGGTCCGGTCGCTTCTCCGGCGAGATGCGACCGAGGAAGGCCAGATAGCCCGACGATTTCGGCGAGAAGGCGTACAGATCGGACGGCATGCCGTGGTGCACCGTCGCCTTCCAATTGGCGAAGGGCAGGGGGCGCCGCTGGTCGTCGGAAATCGATACCAGCCCGAACTGCGGCCACAGTTCATAGACGCCGTCGATGTCCTTCATGTCCAGCCGCCCGTGCAGGGTGGTGAGGGTCCGGTCGGCGTACCGCTCGAACATGGGGAACTGGACCATGTCGGTGTGGAAATGGATGACGTCAAAATCCTCGGCCCGCGCGAGCACCTCCGACAGCATGACCATATGCGCGGCCAGATCGGACTTCAGCGGGGCCGGGTCCAGCCGGATCGCCTGGTCCCGCACCGGGACAAGGCGCGCCCGCGTCTGGGCGTCGGCGCTGGCGAACAGGGTGACATCATGCCCAAGGTCGACCAGGGCGTCGGTCAGATGCGCGACGACACGCTCGGTGCCGCCGTAAAGTTTCGGGGGCACGGCTTCGTAAAGCGGCGTGACTTGCGCGATCTTCATGGCCGTACTCCCGACGCTCCGGGGAGGAGGCGACCAATATGCAACCATCTCGCACTTGCGAAGTTCCGCGAACCGCGGTTTCCCCTGCGGGAACTGCGCGGGTTATCGTCGTTCCAGCGTTAGCCCACGTTCACTGCATCCCGGCGCGAACCTCGGCCCTCAGGGTGTCGATCGACCTAAGTCCCTGATCCGTCTTGAAGCGCCAGTAGGTCCAGCCGTTGCAGGCCGGGGCGTTCTCGAACAGGGCGCCGAGCTTGTGGATCGAGCCGCTCATCTCGCCGGCCACCAGCGAGCCGTCGGCCCGGACCCGCGCCTCGCGCTCACCCTTGGGGCAGTACAGCTTGTCGCCGGGCGACAGCAAGCCGGCCTCGACCAGCGCCCCAAACGGCACCTTCACCTCGGCCCGCTTTGAGCCCATGACCATCAGGTCCTCGGGCGACGCGGGGATCACCGCCTTGATCCGCTTCTCGGCCACCTTGACGTAGGTCTCGTCGCGCTCGATGCCCATGAAATGCCGCCCCAGACGTTTCGCCGCCGCGCCCGTGGTGCCGGTGCCGAAGAAGGGGTCCAGCACCACGTCGCCCGGCCGCGTGGCCGCCAGCAAGACCCGATGCAGCAGGCCCTCGGGCTTCTGGGTCGGATGGGCCTTCTTGCCGTCCGCGTCCTTGATCCGCTCCTCCCCGGTGCACAGCGCCAGGGTCCAGTCGGACCGCATCTGGGTGTCCTCGTTGAAGGCCTTCAGGGCGTCGTAGTTGAAGGTGTAGCGCTTCTGGTCACGCGACCGCGCGGCCCAGATCAGGGTCTCGTGGGCATTGGTGAAGCGCGTGCCCTTGAAGTTCGGCATCGGATTGGTCTTGCGCCAGATGATGTCGTTCAGCACCCAGAAGCCCAGGTCCTGGATCGCCGTGCCGAGCCTGAAGACGTTGTGATAGCTGCCGATCACCCAGATCGAGCCTTCCGGCTTCAGCACCCGGCGGCATTCCGCCAGCCATTCGCGGGTGAAGGCGTCATAGGATGCGAAACTGTCGAACTTGTCCCAGTCGTCATCGACCGCGTTGACCAGGCTGTTGTCCGGCCGCAGCAGGTCGCCGCCCAGTTGGAGATTATAGGGCGGGTCGGCGAAGACCATGTCGACGCAGGCGTCGGGCAGCGATCGCAGCACCGCGATGCAGTCGCCCTTCAGGATCTGGTCGACAGGAAGATCGGACATGGATACGCGGCCCCGCACAGCTTGAAGGCTGATTGGTGAATCATCGCGGTTAAGGGCGGTTTAAGCGGCGGCGCGTTCGTGATGCATGCCGGCCTGGGATGCCGCTCGATTTTCCTTCTCCCCTTGCGGGACAAGGAACCTGTGACCTTGCCCAACAGAATCCCGCTCGACTTCCCTCGGGTCATCACGGAATGTTTCAGGCTCGTGGTCAGGAGGATTCATGCCCATCGCGCGCGCCGGACTGCAGGTCGACGAGGCCCTCGTGGCCTTCATCGAGGACGAGGTCATGCCGGGGCTCGGCCTTGAGGCCGATGCGTTCTGGACGGGGGCCGCGGGCCTGTTCGCCCGGTTCGCGCCGGAGAACCGGCGTCTGCTGGCCGTCCGCGACGACATGCAGGCCCGCATCGACACCTGGCATGTCGAGCGGCGCGGCCGTCCGCATGACGTCGCCGCCGCGACCGTCTTCCTCGGCGACATCGGCTATCTGGTGCCCGAACCTGCGGCCTTCGCCGTCGGCACGCGCAATGTGGACGCCGAGGTCGCCACCCTGGCCGGGCCTCAGCTCGTGGTGCCCAGCCTGAACGCCCGCTTCGTGCTCAATGCCGCCAACGCCCGCTGGGGCAGTCTGTACGATGCCTTGTACGGCACCGACGCGCTCGGCGAGGCCGCAGCTCCGGGACCCTATGATCCCGTCCGTGGGGCCCGCGTGGTGGCCCGGGCCAAGGCCTTCCTCGACGCGGCCGTGCCCCTGGCCACGGGGTCATGGACCGAGCTGTCGAACCCGTATGAAGGCATCGCCATCCGCGATCCGGATCAGTACGTGGGCAAGAGCGAAGCCTCGCGGCTGTTCCGCCACAACGGGCTGCATATCGAGGTGGTGTTCGACCCGGAGCATCCGATAGGCCGTGACGATCCGGCGGGCATCGCCGACGTGGTGCTGGAATCCGCGCTGTCGACCATCGTCGATCTGGAGGATTCGGTCGCCGCCGTCGACGCGCAAGACAAGGTCGCGGCCTATCGCAATTGGCTGGGCCTGATGACCGGCGAGCTCAGCGAGACCTTCGACAAGGGCGGTCGGTCGATGACCCGCAAGCTCGCTGCGGATCGTCTGTTCGAGACACCGGGCGGATCGACCGTGACCCTGCCCGGCCGGTCCCTGCTGTTCGTCCGCAACGTCGGCCATCTGATGGCCACGCCGGCCCTGCACCTGCCGGACGGATCGGAAGCGCCCGAGGGCATTCTCGACGCCGTCATGACGTCGATGATCGCGATGCACGACCTGAAGGGTCTCGGTCGGTTCCGCAACAGTCGCGCCGGCTCGATCTATATCGTCAAACCCAAGATGCACGGGCCGGAGGAGTGCGCCTTCACCAATGACCTCTTCGACGCGGTCGAGGACCTGCTCGGGCTGAGCCGTCACACGATCAAGGTCGGCGTCATGGACGAGGAGCGCCGCACGTCCGCCAACCTCGCGGCCTGCATCCATGCGGTGAAGGACCGGATCGTGTTCATCAACACCGGCTTTCTCGACCGCACCGGTGACGAGATCCACACGGCCATGCAGGCCGGGCCGATGGTGCGCAAGGGCGACGTCAAAGCCTCGACCTGGATCGCCGCCTATGAAGCGCGCAACGTCGCCATCGGCCTGCAATGCGGCCTGTCCGGCAAGGCCCAGATCGGCAAGGGCATGTGGGCCGCGCCCGATCGCATGGCCGAGATGCTGGAGCAGAAGGCGGCCCATCCCGGGACCGGCGCCAACACCGCCTGGGTGCCCAGTCCGACCGCCGCAACCCTGCACGCGCTGCATTATCATCAGACCGACGTTTTCGCCCTGAGGGCCGAGATCGCCGCCCGGCCCCTTCCCGGCCTCGACGCGCTGCTGACACCGCCGCTGGCGGATGGCCGAAACTGGTCGGAAGACGAGGTCGCCGAAGAGCTCGACAACAACGCCCAGGGCCTGCTCGGCTATGTCGTGCGCTGGGTCGATCAGGGCGTCGGCTGTTCCAAGGTGCCGGACATCCACGACGTCGGCCTCATGGAGGATCGCGCCACCCTGCGGATTTCCTCGCAACACATGGCCAACTGGCTGCTGCACGGTGTCTGCACCGCCGAACAGGTGGACGCCGCCCTGCTGCGGATGGCCGCGCGGGTCGACGCCCAGAACGCGCCCGATCCCCTCTATCGCCCCATGACCCCCGACCCGGCGAACAGCCTCGCCTTCCAGGCGGCGCGGGCCCTGGTGTTCGAGGGGACGGCCCAGCCCAACGGCTATACCGAGCCCCTGCTGCATGCGTTCAGGCAAAGGGCCAAGGCGACACTTTGAGCCTTGGCTGACCGCGCGACTTGACTCCGTCACACAGTATGCGTCATACACTGTATGTCACACACTATGTGACGGGCAGGGTAACGGTATGAGCGTCGATCCGGCCCTTTTCGAATCCATGCGGATGGAGCTGCGGCGCGGGTCGCTGGTGCTGGCGGTGCTCGCCTGCCTGAGGACCGAGCGATACGGCTACACCCTGCGTCAGGCGCTGGCCGCCGACGGGCTGGAGATGGAGGAATCGACCCTCTATCCGCTGCTGCGCCGGCTGGAGAGCCAGGGCCTGTTGAACAGCGAATGGCGCGAGGAGGAGAAGCGGAAAAAGCGCTTCTACGTCCTGTCGCCCGGGGGCGTGTCGATGCTGGCCGCCCTGGCCGACGAGTGGCGGGGGATCAACGCCTCGCTCGACAAGATTCTCTGAAAACCGGGGCTCAAGGGGAAACCGAAATGGACCTGATTGATCGCTATCTGAACGCCGTCGCTGCGCAACTGCCGCAGGACGAACGGGCCGACATCACCGCCGAACTGCGCGACCTGATCCTGAGCCGGTTCGAGGCCAAGGAAGAGGAGCTGGGCCGCGCCCTGACCGGGGACGAGCAGGAGGCCATCCTGCGCGAGATCGGCCATCCGCTGGTCGTGGCGACACGCTACCGCAAGGGTCCGGACTCGCTGGTCGGGCCGGAGCTGTTTCCCTACTGGCTGTTCGGGGTGAAGGCGGGACTGATGGTGCTGGGGGCTGTCTTTGCCCTGGGACTGCTGGTGCAGCTCGTCAGCGGGTCCGGGAATTTTGGCCAGGACATCGCCCAGGCGTTTCATGGCTTCTTCGGAGCGGGTCTGACGCTGATCGGCTTTGCCACCCTGGCGGCCGCCATTTTCGAGCATCAGGGCATCCGGCCGACCTTCCTGACCAAATGGCGGGTGAAGGATCTGGGTGCTTTCGGCTTGGCCGATCCTGGGGCATGGGGCGCGTCACTGGCCGGAACGAAGACGGCGAAGGCGACCTGGATGCCGAAAGCCCGGGCGAAGGCCTGGCCGGGCGCAGAGTATCTGTTCTCGTTCATCGCCGTCGGCATGTTCGCGCTGTGGTGGATCGGGGTCCTGAACTTCCCGGGGCTGATGAAGGTCACCGTGGCGGGCGCCGATGCGACGGTGACACCCACGCCGATCTGGACGACCCTGTTCGTTCCGATCCTGGCCTATGCCCTGATCCAGATGTCGGTCGACCTGACCAGCCTGTTTCGCCCCTATGCGGTCCGGATGCGGGCGCTGGCGCAGATCGGGCTTGCGGTCGCGGGCCTGTGGCTGACTTGGGTCATCGTCGAGGCCGGCCACTGGTTCACCCTGAGCCGCGAGGGCGAGACCGCCCGCATCGCCGGCGACTGGGTCATGCTGGACTTCGATACCATGCGCACGCTGGGCGACGGCACCCGCGATCTGGTGGGCGTAGCGTCGAGCCTGTCGATGGTCATGACCTGGGCGCTGGCCCTCTCGGCGATCAGCCTGATCGTCAACGTCTGCGTAAACCTCTGGCGGCTGGCGCGGGGGTAAGCGTTCCTCCCCCGACGGGGGAGGGGAACCGCGAAGCGGTGGAGGGGGCTCACTCCAGTCACCGGCGTTTGGGGCCGGCCCCCTCCACCACCCGTGGGGCGGTCCCCCTCCCCCCGGTGGGGGAGGATTAGTCATGTCCGAAAACCGCGAGACATCCGGCGACGCCGGGGCCATTCTGCGGTCATGGAAGACGCCGCTCAACTGGATCAGGAGGCCTGTTACCGCGCAGTGTTGACCCGTGACGCGCGGTTCGACGGGCGGTTCTTCGGCTGTGCGAAGACCACGGGCATCTACTGCCGCCCGGTCTGTCCGGCGCGGACGCCGAAGCGGGACTCACAGGCGTCGCCTTGGAACGGATGGAGAAGTGCGATGCCAAACGCGCAGCCTGAAACCCTGACCCTGGACCGGGTCGCCACGCCGGTCGGCGAGGTGCTGCTGGTCACCGACATGGACGGCGCCGTCAGGGCGCTCGATTTCCAGGACTATGAAGAACGGATGACGCGGCTGCTTCATCGCCATGCGCCGGGCGCGGCACTCGTCGATGGGCGGGCACCGGAAGCGGTCCGCACGGCGGTCGAGGCCTATTTCGGCGGCGACCTGCGGGCGCTAGACAGCGTCGTGGTCAGGACTGGCGGCACGGTCTTCCAGCGGACGGTCTGGGCGGCGCTAAGGGCCATCCCGGCGGGCGAGACGCGCAGCTATGGCCAGCTGGCGGCGGCCATCGGCGCGCCGAGGGCCGTGCGGGCGGCAGGGCTGGCCAACGGTCAGAACCCGATCGCGGTCATCGTGCCGTGCCACCGCGTGATCGGGGCGAACGGGATGCTGACCGGCTATGCCGGCGGGCTGGAAAGGAAGCGCTGGCTGCTGGCTCATGAACAGGGTTCAGCGACGGCTCGCACTCGCAAGTGAACTTCAGCCGCTTGCGTTTTCCGACGACCGGCCTACATTCACTCCGACTTATGCTAACTTTGAGCATAAGTGGAGGAAGAGCGAGATGGCGGACGGCATGTTTGGCTTGTCGAAGGCACTGGAGCGGGAAACCGCGCCGGTCTGGGCCAAGGTCAAGGATCACGTCACCCCCATGGAGTGGCCGGATCAGGCCCGGCTGATCCACGAAATCAACGCGCTGAAGAAGGAGCGTGACGGCGTCATTCTGGCCCACAACTATATGACGCCGGAGATATTCCACGGCGTCGGCGACTATGTCGGCGACAGCCTCGGCCTGGCCAAGGAGGCGGCGCGGTCGAAGGCCAGGGTGATCGTTCAGGCGGGCGTGCATTTCATGGCCGAGACGTCCAAGATCCTGTCGCCCGACAAGACCGTATTGATTCCCGATCTGAAGGCCGGCTGTTCGCTGGCCGAGTCGATCACGGGGGAGGACGTGCGGCTGATCAAGCAGCGCTATCCGGGCCTGCCGGTGGTGACCTATGTCAACACCACGGCCGACGTGAAGGCCGAGACCGACATCTGCTGCACCAGCGCCAACGCCGTGCAGGTGGTGGAGTGGGCGGCAAAGGAATGGGGTGTCGACCGGGTCATATTGATCCCCGACGAATTCCTGGCGCGCAACGTCGCGGCCCAGACCCACGTCGGCATCATCGCCTGGAAGGGCCGCTGCATCGTGCACGAGCGGTTCACCGCCGCGGACATCGCCGAGATGCGGGCGGCGTATCCCGGGGCCGAAATCCTGGCCCATCCGGAATGCCCCGAGGACGTTCTGGCGGCGTCGGACTTCGCCGGATCGACCGCGGCGCTGACGGACTATATCGCCGCCAACAAGCCCAGGCAGGTGGTGCTGCTGACCGAATGCTCGATGGCGGCGAACATCCAGGGCGACGCGCCAGAGGTCAGCTTCATCGGCCCGTGCAACCTCTGCCCCTATATGAAGCGGATCACGCTGGAGAACATCCGCGACGCCCTGCTGCACATGCAGTTCGAGGTGACGGTGCCGGAAGAGATGGCCGAGCGCGCGCGTCTGGCCGTGCAGCGGATGATCGACCTGCCGCCGCCCGCGATCCCGGCCCGGTACGACCTGGTCAAGGCAAAGCACCACGTGGCGGTGGAGCTGATCTGATGCACTCTGTTTCCCCCGTCCGTATCGTGGCCGGCCTGGAGCCGAAAAGCCTGCGGCTTCTCGCCCTGCCGGCCTTGTGGCCGCGGTCGGAAAAGGCCACGTCACCGCGATGACAGACACAGACCGAACCCGCCGCCCCGGTCCTTGGGACGGCCTGCCGCCCGCCGCGCCGGTCGAGCGAGAGATCGCCCGCCCGCAGGCCGATGAGCCGCCGCTGGACAAGGGTCAGAAGCCGGTCTGGGCCGTGATCTCCACCCTGCTTCTGGGCGGCTTCATCTGGTTCATCTCCGGCAGCTGGGTCATCGCGGTCGCCGCCGTCTGGGGCCTGCTGGTGCATGAGTACGGCCACGTGCTGGCGATGAACAAGCTCGGCATGGGACCGGCCCGCATCTACATCATTCCTTTCCTGGGCGGCGTGGCCAAGAGCCAGCGCCTGCCGGCCAGCGAATGGCACGGCGTGCTGGTGTCTCTGGCCGGGCCGGCGTTCGGCCTGCTGGCGGCCATTCCCTTTTTCGCCCTGTTCCTCGGCACGGGGCAGGGGATGTGGCTGCAGGGCGTGTTCGCCATCGCCCTGATCAATCTGGTCAACCTCGCCCCGGCGCCGCCGCTGGACGGGTCAAAGGCGTTGGGTCCCGTGCTGGCCCTGATCCACCCGATGGTCGAGAAGGCCGCCATGGTCGCCATCGGCGTGCTGGTGGTGTTCTGGGGCATCACCAACGGCGCCTACATCTTCGCGGCCTTCCTGGCGCTGGCCCTGTTCGGCCACCTGCTTCGCGGGGCGTGGCGGCCGGACGGTTGTCCGCTGACCTGGCCCGAGGCGGGTCGCAGCGTCGTCCTGTTTGTGGTGACCGCCACGGCCTGCGCGGCCGTGGGTCTGGCCGGGCTGATGCCCGTGACGGGATCCGTGGGCGAGGCGCTGGCACTGGGCGCGAGCTATTTCGGGTTCGGCCGTTGAACCGTATCCGTCATGACGGACCCCTGATCGTGGGTGGCGGGCTGGCGGGGCTTTCGGCCGCGCTGGCGGCGGCGCCGCGCAAGGTTCTGGTCGTGACACCCGCGCCGTTGCTGGAGGCCTGCTCCTCGGCCTGGGCCCAGGGCGGCGTGGCGGCCGCGCTTTCCGACGCCGACGCGCCCGCCCTGCATGCGGCCGACACTGTCGCGGCCGGTGCGGGACTGGTCGACGCAAAGGCCACCCGCGCCCTGACCGAGGACGGCCGCGCCACGGTCGAATGGCTGGCGGCGCTGGGCGCGCCGTTCGACCGCGACGCCGGGGGCGGGTTCGCCGTCAGCCTCGAGGCCGCCCACTCGCGGGCCCGGGTCGCGCGCGTCGGCGGCGACGGTGCCGGGCGGGCCATCCTGTCGGCCCTGGTCATGGCGGTCCGCGCCTCGGCCCATGTCGAGGTCTGGGAAGACGGACGGCTGCGTGGCCTGCTGCGGGATGAAACGGGCCGGGTCCGGGGGGTGCTGATCGCGCGCGCCGGCGGACTGGTCGAGGTGACGGCTTCGGCCGTGGTGCTGGCGACCGGCGGGGCCGGTGGACTGTATGGTCAGACGACCACGCCCGCCGCCCTGCTGGGCGAAGGTCTGGCGCTGGCCTGGCGCGCCGGGGCCGAGATCGTGGATCCCGAGTTCGTCCAATTCCATCCCACCGCCATCGACGTCGGCCTCGACCCCATGCCGCTGGCCACCGAGGCGTTGCGCGGCGAGGGCGCGAGGTTGATCGACCGCGATGGCGCCTTCCTGCTGGGTGCCGCGCCGGACGCCGACCTGCAACCGCGCGACGTGGTGGCCCGCGCTGTGCATGCCGCGCGCGCCGAAGGCCGCGGCGCGTTTCTCGACGCGCGCGCCGCCATCGGCGAAGAATTCCCCCACGCCTTCCCCACCGTCTTCGCCGCCTGCATGCGAGCCGGGCTGGACCCCAGGGTCTCTCCCATCCCGGTGGCGGCGGCGGCGCACTATCACATGGGCGGGATCGCCGCCGGACCGGACGGGCGCACGACGCTGCCGGGGCTGTTCGCGGTCGGCGAATGCGCCGCGACCGGGGTGCACGGGGCCAACCGGCTGGCGTCCAACTCCTTGCTCGAGGCGGCGGCCTTCGGGCGGCGCACCGGTCGCGCGGCGGCCGGGGAAGGCGGCATCGGCGGCTCGACGTCCCCGGTCGCCAATCCACCAGACATGGAGGCCGACGATCTGCAGAACCTGCGCGAGACGATGAGCGCCGACGTCGGCGTCGTACGCGACGCGGCGGGTCTGCAGCGGGCGTTGGCCTTGATCTCCACCCTGGAAGTGCGCGCGCCGGGCGCTCTACCCTTGATCGCCGCGCGCCTGATCGCCGAGGGGGCTCTGGCCCGGCGCGAGAGCCGGGGCGGCCATTTCAGGCGTGACTATCCGGCGACCGCTGACGCGGCGCGGCACACCCGGCTGAGCCTGAACGTCGCCGCCCCCGCCCTTCTCGTCACGGCATAGGCCGATGCTCCGACCGCTCCCGCACCTGCTGGTCGAACCGATTGTGCGCATGGCCCTGGCCGAGGATCTGGGCCGCGCCGGCGACGTCACGGCTGCGGCCTGCGTTCCCGAGGGCGCGCGAATGAAGGCGGCCTTCGTCGCGCGCAAGGCCGGCGTGCTGGCGGGCGTGGACTGCGTCCGGCTGAGCCTGCTGGCCATGGACCCGGATGCGAGGATCGAGCCGCGGCTGCGCGACGGCGACGTCTTCGAGGCGGGGGCCGTTCTGGTCGAGGCCGAGGCCGACGCCCGCGCCTTTCTGGCGGCGGAGCGGACGGCCTTGAACCTGCTGGGGCGCCTGAGCGGCATCGCCACCCTGACCCGCGCCTATGTGGACGCCGTGGCCGGGACGCGGGCGCGCATCGCCGACACTCGCAAGACCACGCCCGGCCTGCGCGCGCTGGAGAAGCATGCGGTGCTCTGCGGCGGCGGCGTCAATCACCGCTTCGGTCTGGACGACGCCATTCTGATCAAGGACAACCACGTGGCCGTGTGTGGCGGCGTGGCCCAGGCCGTTCGCGCCGCCCGGGCCGCCGTCGGTCACCTGATGAAGATCGAGGTCGAGGTCGACGGGCTGGATCAGCTGGATCAGGCCCTTGCGGAGGGTCCAGACGTGATCATGCTGGACAATTTCACGCTCGACATGCTGCGCGAGGCCGTGAAACGGGTCGCCGGCCAGGTCACGCTGGAGGCGTCCGGCGGGGTCAGTCTGGAGACGGTCCGCGCCATCGCGGAGACGGGCGTGGACGTGATTTCCGTCGGTGCCCTGACCCATTCGGCACCTGTGCTGGACATCGGCCTGGACGCGCGCTGAGCGATCCAGCGAACGCCACTGATGCCGTGAATCAGGCTCCAACATGATCCTGGAGCGAAATGCGGGTTCGGACGCGTCGCGTCCAAAACCGAACCCGCTCCAAGGAACGCTACAGGCGCGCCGGGGGTTAATCGGGTCAAGGAAGGAGACTTCAATGACCCACGCTCCCCGCGTTCCCAAGGGACAGCGCAGCGACGCCGACAAGGGCGGCAAATCCGTCGAGGACGCCGCCAACACCGACCGCCGCGATCTTGAGACCGAGATTCAGACCGGTCAGCCCGGCGACGCCGACGTCAACCTGGATCAACAGGGCCGGTTCGGCAATCTCAAGCAGAACCTGACCAATCAGTGGAAGGGTCGTGGACGCTGAGCTTTCGGGAATGTGACGATCAGGTCGAGGGCGACGTACCGGCCGAAGACGCCATCGGAACGGTGATGGTTTCCGGGGCGACGGGAGTTGCGACTTCAACCCTCGCCGTCGGCGCGGCGATAGCGGCTTCGGGCGCGGCGCGACCCGGGTTCTGGGGAACCAACAGCGTGTAGGCAATGGCCCCTGCTTCGCGCACCGGGCCTGAGGGATCAAGACTGGCCTGGATCAGGCGCGGTTCGTCGGCGTGGTTCGACGGGCGGGCGGCGTAGGAGAAGGCCGCGCTGGAACCCGAGCGACCGCCAAAGCGGTAGAAGATGTGGACGCCAACCTGATTCACGCGCTGTAGCGAATGCCGCCACGAAGGCGAGACGCCGGTGGTGTGGAAATGAGTAGCGTTGCCGACCGCGCTGTAAACCGCGCCGGACAGGGCCGCCGAGGCTACGTCGCGGGCCCGGTTCCAGGCGGTGGAGTTGACCCTCGAGCGCATGGAGTCGTTGCAGGTGAAGCTGAACTGGCAGCCCGTGCGGCGTTCCGCGCCTTGGTAAACGACACCGCAGACGCTTTTGGGGAAGGCGGTGTGGCGGGCGCGGTTCAGGACCACCTGGGCCACGGCCCTCATGCCGTCGCGACCTTCGCCGCGGGCTTCATAATAGGCGGCCTGGGTCAGGCATTCGAGATCGCGCGAGGCGTCCAGCGCGCCGCCGAGGCGGAATGGCTGGGCGGCCACGGGGCCGGTCAGGCTGACGCGGCGAAGATGGGTTTCGGCGGACTGGCCACGCAGCTGTTCCAGACGCGCGGTCATCAATTCGGACTGACGATCGCGCTGGGCCGAGCCGGCGACGGTGTAGGGATCATGGCGGCGCGCGATGGCCAGGGCGCTTTCGTCCAGACCGCCGGCGGCGGCCGCCAAGGCTTCTTCGGTGAACCCCGCTGCGGTCGCGCCGTCGATGCGCTCGGCCTGGGCCCGCACGGTCGTCGCCTTCGCCGCGGTTCCACCCAGATAGGCGCAGCCGATCGCCAATCCCAACAATGCGCCGAAGGTCGCCGCAGCCGTCGCAGGCCGGATCTTGGCTTTGCGGTCGGCAGGGGAGGTCACGCGCGATTGCGAGGCGTTCGACAAGGGCTCGGTCCATTCAGCGGGGCGCAATGCCGCCCCCGGATAGTCTCGCGGGGGGGGGCGACGCATTCCATCCCGTGGGATTCAACGTCGCGGGCCTGCCGCGTAAAGATCGATGGTCGGCGAACGACCGGGTCATCAAAGGACGCGCCTTAAGCCAGCCGTTTATGGCGCCAATGTGGTTGATTCGCAAGATTCGGGTGCGACGCAACATCGCGTGCTGTCGCCAATGGGTCTTGAAGTTAAGGCGCTCATAATATGCGTCTAATTTAAAAGTCTATCGAGCGAGAACTGTATCCACTAATCATTGGAGGACATAATCCGTTCGCAAGGTCATTAAAGGGTCACTTATCAAGCCGACTTGTATTGTCTTTATGTGGCTCGAAACGATCGCGTCGACTTCCCCTGAAAGGCGAGCCGGAACCGCGCGATGTCCGCGGCGTTCCGGCCAATGCAAACACAGGAGTCCGTCATGAAACGCCTCGCCATCGCTCTGTTCGTCGCCGCCGCGCTGACTTCGGTCGCCGCCTGCGGCACCACCCGCTCGGAAAAAGCCGCAACCGGCGCGGTCGCGGGTGCGGTCGTCGCCGGACCTGTCGGCGCGGTCGTGGGCGGGGTCGCCGGCGCGGCCCTGGCCAAGCCCAAGTGACACATCTGAAGTCCTGATTGCGAGGCGAAACGGTTTTCATCGCCCCGCGATCTTGATTTTGGTCTCCATATGGGGTTAGCCGACCCGCATCAGGTTGAGCGCCGCTCGCCCGCGCTTCCGGCGCGCTTCAAAACGATCAAGGACATCGACGACTTCCCGCATGAGAGATCTTAAACAAACCGGCTTCACCGATCGCCTGACCACCCAGCAGGAGGCCAAGAAGGCCCTGCTCGCCCGCTTCAAGCCCAAGCCCGCCGTGCAGGACCCCGAGTTCGACCGCCTGGCCGCCAAGCGCGCCGCCGAGAAAGACGCCCTGCGCCAGCAACACGAACTGGTGAAGGCCGAAACCAAGCGCGTGAAGGCCGAGGCAGACGGCGCGCGCGCGGACGCCCAACGGGAAGCGGTGGAAGCCGTCGAGGCCGAGAAGCGCGCCGCCCGCAAGGAGCGCAAGCAACTCACCAAGGAAGAGCAGAAGACCGCGCGCGACCAGCGCTACGCCGCCCGCAAGGCGCGCACGCGCTGATCGACCTCCGCCGCGGCGCGATGCAACGCATCGTGACGACTGGTGTTCATACGTCACCCTTCGCGGTCAATGCGACGGCGCTCCCGGATTAGAGCCCGCACCGTCCTGACTGCGCGGGTCGACGCCATTGAACAGCACAGGATCTCCTCATGATAGCGACCATCGACACCGGCCTGACCAAGACCGAGCGCGCCGACGTGGCCCAGGAACTGACCAAGGTCCTGGCCGACAGCTTCGCCGTCTATCTGAAGACGCATGGCTACCACTGGAACGTCCGGGGGCCGGAGTTCTTCAGCTTCCACAATCTGCTTGAGCAGCAGTACCGCGAGATCTGGGCCGCGCTGGACGACATCGCCGAACGTATCCGCGCCCTGGGCGTGCTGGCCCCGCAGAGCTTCTCCGGTTTCGGCAACCTGACCGCGATCAAGGACGGCGATCCCGAGAAGGAGGCGACCGCCATGCTCAAGGAACTGATGCAGGACCACGAGACGCTGATCGCCACCACGCGCAAGGCGCTGGAGGCCGCCGCCGGAGCCGGCGACGAGGCCTCGGCCGATCTGATGACCCAGCGCCTCGCCGCGCATGAAAAATTCGCCTGGATGCTGCGATCGACCCTCGGTGGGCGTTGAGGCTTGACCTCACGGCGTTTTTCGGCCTGAAAAGCGCCCCGCTTCGGGGATAGAAGAGCCATCCGGTGCGGCATGCCGGGGCTGGGAGTTGTGGATTGGCCGACATCGACTGGACACGGTTGCTGAAGACGTCACGCCGGTTCGCAGCCGCCGCGCCGGCGGCGCTCGCCGCCTTCGGCGTCGCCATGGCCGCCAGTTCGACGCCCCGTCCCGAGATCGACGCCCGAGCTGAGGCCGTACGCCTCCTGACCGACGGTCGACTGGGAGCCGAGGGGCTGGCGGCCATCACGGCGCGCATGGACCCGTCTCAATTGGCCATCGCCGTCCGTCACTCGCCGGGTGATCGCCAGGCCGCCCTCTATGGCCTGACCCCGGGTTGGGAAAGTCTGACCCTGGGCGGCAAGCCCTCGCTGGATCTCGGCGCCTCGGGTCTTGAGGCCCATATGCGGAACGCGGCGACGCCGAACGCTTCGAACCTGTTGCGTGTCGCCCGACCCTTCCCGTTCAAGCCCGCGACCGAGGCGGATCGCCGCCGCGCCATGCGTTGTCTGACCCAGGCCATTTATTACGAAGCGGCGCTGGAACCGACGGCCGGCCAGGAAGCCGTGGCGCAGGTCATCCTGAACCGGATCCGCGACCCGAACTACGCCAACAGCGTCTGCGGCGTGGTGTTCCAGGGCGCCGCGCGGGTCACCGGCTGCCAGTTCAGCTTCACCTGCGACGGCAGCCTGAGCCAGGCCCCCGTCGCCTGGGCCTGGAACCGGGCGAAGTCGGTCGCCGAGCGGGCGCTGGCCGGCAAGGTGGCCACGGCGGTCGGGACCGCGACCCACTATCACGCCGACTACGTTCATCCCTGGTGGTCGCCGACGCTGGGCAAGCTGACCCAGATCGGGGCGCACATCTTCTATCGCTGGAAGGGCGTCTATGGAGAGCCTGCCGCCTTCCGTCAGGCCTATGCGGGTCGTGAGCCGATCATCGACGAGGCCCGCTTCTCGCGCCCCCGCCTGCAGATCGCCTCCGCCGCCGCCTCCCGGATGGCGCTGGCCGAGGCCGTCGCCAACGGCGAGAGCGTCATGCGCACGGTCGAGATCGACGGCCAGACCCGCGTGGTCGGCTTGGCCTCGCTGGGCGGTCGGCGTCAGGCGTCGGCCACCGATATCGCTGCTATCAACGAGCGTCTGGCAGCCTTCGAAACACCGGCGTCGCCTTCGCAGCCGGCACCCGTCGCCGTCCCCGGCGCGACGCCGATGGCGGTTGAAGAAGTGGGCCGACCGGCGTCCTGAGCTTCAGCTGTTCGGATAAGTCCGACCGCCTACCAGACGCCGATCTTTTCTGCCTCTTTGTGGCTGATCGGGTGGCCGGCGGCCTTGTGATCCTGCTCGGCCAGGAATCGGACCGCCTCCAGCGCGGCCATACAGCCCATGCCTGCGGCCGTGACCGCTTGACGGTAGATGTCGTCAGTCACGTCACCCGCCGCCCAGACGCCCTCGATGGCCGTGGCCGACGTGCCGGGCTTGACCACCAGATAGCCGCCGGTCTTGATCTCCAGCTGACCGGTGAACAGGTCCGATGACGGGGCGTGGCCGATGGCGATGAAGACACCGTCGGCGGCGACGTGGCGGGTCTCGCCGGTCTTGACGTTCTTCAGCCGCGCCCCGGTGACGTTGACGCCGCCGTCCTGTGTGGCCCCCAGGATTTCGTCGACGGCACTGTCCCAGATGACCTCGACCTTGGGGTTCGAGAACAGCCGGTCCTGCAGGATGCGTTCGGCGCGGAATTCGTCGCGGCGGTGGACGACGGTGACCTTGGCGGCGAATTTGGTCAGGAACAGCGCCTCCTCGACGGCGGTGTTGCCGCCGCCGACGACGATCACGTCCTTGCCGCGATAAAAGAAGCCGTCGCAGGTGGCGCAGGCCGAGACGCCGAAGCCCTGGTATTTCGCCTCGCTCTCGATACCCAGCCATTTGGCCTGGGCACCGGTGGAGATGATCACCGTCTCGGCCAGCAGCTCGGTGCCGCTGTCCAGTTTCAGCCTGAAGGGCCGCCGCGACAGGTCGGCGGAGACGACGATGTCTTCGATCACCTCGGTCCCGACGTGCTCGGCCTGGCCGCGCATCTGGTCCATCAGCCAGGGGCCCTGGATGACGTCGGCGAAGCCGGGGTAGTTTTCGACGTCGGTGGTGATGGTCAGCTGGCCGCCCGGTTGCAGGCCGGCGATGATGACCGGGCTCAACATGGCGCGCGCGGCGTAAATGGCGGCGGTCCAGCCGGCGGGGCCGGATCCGATGATGGCGATGCGGACGGTACGGGGAGTGCTCATGGACCCTATTTAGGGAGTGATTCCGCCCGTGGCGATGCCAGAGCTAAATCGGTCTGGCTGTATGAAGTCCATCAAGACCCGGATTTCACTCCAGCCTGATTCCAGACCTTTTTTTGGAGTCAGGACGATTCGACCTGAAGCAAAAATGGTCTAGGTTCAACCTCACCCACAGGGAGACGATCATGCAGGGACGGAGCTTCATCGGCATCGGAGCGGCACTGGGCGTAACCATCGGGGCGGCTGTGGGACTCGCGCTCGACAGTCTGGCGCTGGGCATAAGCCTGGGCATCGCCATCGGCGTCGGCACAGGCGTGGCGCTGGATGCGGGCGCGAAGGCGAAAGCCAGGCGCGACGGTTCGGACGGCGGGACGACACATGCCTCGGACGGCGGCGGGCGCAACAAGGACACCGACGCCCAGGGATCGGATGGCGGCTCGGATGGCGGCTCGGACGGCGGCCGCGACTGACAACTACGGACCGCCGTTCTGCATTTGTGCACCCTTCGATCTCGCCGAAGCTTGGATCTAATCAAATTTGGGTAGGACCATCTCGCAGGATCGGGGCAAAGCGTCGCTGGCGCCGCCGGAGAGCCGTCAGCGGACCGCAAGACGCTCCAGAACGGCATGCGCCGCGCCGTCGGTTTCGTTCAGCGGCGCATAGGTCCAGGCATCCAGTGATCCGTTGAACGGGCGCGCGGCACCGCGCTCGCGCAAGTCGGCGTGCAGACGCTCGAACTTGCCCGCAGGCTTCAGCGGGATCATCGGCAGGATGTGCACCGGTGCGCCGGTCGAGGCGGCCTCGGCGGCCATGTTGGCGCTGTCCTCGGTGACCAGGATGTGGTCGGCAAATTTCAGCAAGGCGAAGTAGGGGTTCGGACCCTCGCCATCCCAGATCATTCCCGGCAGGTGGGACAGCCGGGCCGTCATCGCCGCCTTCGCCGCCTCGGGCGTCCGGCGAGAGAAGGTCAGCATCAGCGATCCGCCCGCCGCCTCGACGGCGCGGGCGATCTGATCCGCGAGCTCGGCGGCGTGCGTCGCGGTCAGGTCGAACGCCTTTGAGCGTCCGCCGATCAGTGCGGCGACGCGTGGGCGGGGCAGGGCGGCCAAGGGGTCGGCGAACGCCGCTGCACCCTCGGCCAGCCGTTCGGGCGTCACCCTGTGAGGCGACCCTGTGATCGACAGGACATTGGGCCCGACGACGCGATCATGCGCCGGGGCGACGATCAGGTCATAGGCGGCGTTGCGCCAGCGCGGGTCCTGGGTCTGAACCACCAGGGTCTTGCCACCCGAGCGGTAGCGCACAGTGGCCGACAGCGGCAGGGTCGCACGGCCGGTGGCGATCCACAGGTCGGGGCAGGCCTGGCCGGGTGCCGGTGTCACGGTGTCGGACGACGGGTCTAGCATCCATGCCGCCTTCAGCGCCGAGGGCCATTTGTCGAACGCCTTGCGCCAGCGGATGCGCTTGACCGTTATCCCGGACGGAAAAAGGCGCTGGACGGCTTCCGCCAGCCCCAGCGCCTGATTTTCCATGCCGGCCCGGCCGTCGGAGACGACCCAGATGGAGAGCGGGCCCGTTCGGGAGCCTATTTCCACTCGACCTTGAGAATCTCATAGGCCTTGACACCGCCGGGGGTGTTGACCTCGACCACGTCGCCGACGGACTTGGAGATCATGGCGCGCGCGATCGGCGAAGCCACGGAAACCTTGCCCTGCTTCACGTCGGCCTCGTGTTCGCCGACGATCTGGTAGCGGCCCTTTTCCTCGGTGTCCTCGTCCACCACGGTGACCGTGGCACCGAATTTCACCTGGTCCCCGGACAGCTTGGAGACGTCGATGACCTGAGCGCGGCTGATCTTGTCCTCGATGTCGGCGATCTGGCCTTCGATCCAGCCCTGCCGTTCCTTGGCCGCGTGATATTCGGCGTTCTCGGACAAATCGCCATGCTCACGCGCTTCCGAGATGGCCGCGATCACGCTTGGCCGCTCCACGGACTTCAATTGCTTCAGCTGGTCGTCGAGGACACGGTAGCCCCCGGCCGTCATCGGCACTTTTTCCATATGTCGTGAGTTTCTTGCTTCGCCCGCTAGAGGTTCTGATGACGCCAAGGTCGCTGGGCGCTCGCGACCGGCCAAAGAGGGTAGGGCGTCTGGCCCCAAGGTTCAAGGGGCAAGGCGCGCAAACAGAATGGCGTTATGTGGCGCGTTTGCGCCGCCGTTCGCGAATCTGCTGAATGTCCCCCCACAGTTTGATACGGCGGACGAGGCTCCAGGCCAACCAGCCGACGGCCAACAACCCTACGGCCATGAACAGGCTGGAGACGAGAAAAATCCCTGCGGACATGAAGGCCAGGATGAAGGCGACGGCGGCCGTCAGGGCGGCGATGACTTGAACTGTCTTGAAACGCATGGGCGCTCAACGCGCGCGGGTCGCGAGGGTTTCGTCCATTCGTCATGCGTAGGCATAGGGTCCGCCGCGCTCCAGGGCGCGTTGATACGCCGGCCGGGCGTGGATTGCCGTCAGGAAGGCCTTGAGCCGGGGCTTGTCATCTCCGTAACCGACACGGCTGCCCGCCGCCTCGACGGGAAAGCTCATCATGATGTCGGCGGCCGAGAAGTCGTCGCCGGCGAACCATTCGGATTTCGTCAGCTCGGCTTCCCACCAGGCGGTATGGGCGGCGATCTGGGGATCGATCAGATTGGCCCCTACGCCCTTCGATATCCCTCTGGCCACGCCACGGGCCAGAAAGGGGACCCGTTTGGGAATGGCCGCGAAGATCAGCTTGAGCAGCAGCGGCGTCATCGCCGACCCCTCGGCATAGTGCAGCCAGTAGGTGAACCGGCGTCCCTGCGCCGAACCCGTTGCGGGGCGCAGACCCGAGCCCGGATGGGTTTCCAGCAGGTATTCGATGATGGCCCCGGTCTCGGCGACGCAGGCCGCTCCGTCGTCGAGCACCGGCGACTTGCCCAGCGGATGGATCGCGCGCAACTCGGGCGGCGCCAGCATGGTTCTGGCGTCCCGCTGATAGCGTTTCACCTCATAGGGCTCGCCCAGTTCCTCGAGCAGCCACAGAATGCGCTGCGACCGCGAGTCGTTCAGATGATGGACGGTGATCATGGCCTTGCCTCCGCTGTACCCGGCCAGTTAGCGCGGTTGACGCGAGGGCGGTCCAGCGATTTCAGACCCGGCGCCCGCTCCAGCGGCGGCGCGGGTGGGCGGCGGGGCCCTGCGGCGGGGCACCCGGCTTCTTCGCCGCCTGACGCTGTTCCCATAGCTGCCAGGCCAGAGTCGCCAGAGCCAGCTTGCCGGCGTGGCGGCCGGCCATGCGCCGCCCGCCCCTGCTGAGCAACAGGCCGCCGATCAGGGTCGCGAGTTTGGAAAAGGGCATGGCGGTCTCCGGTTGACACACTGAAACGGACGGCACGGGGAACGGTTCAGTGGACACCGCCCGGCGGTTGAGTTCCACCGCTATTTCGCCCACACCCGCCCCATGACCACCCTTGAGCCCCGCCTGACCTCGCTCGCCCATGGCGGCGGTTGCGGCTGCAAGCTGGCCCCGGCGGTGCTGCGCGACATCCTGAAGGGGATGCCGCTGGCCGGACCCTTCGCTGATCTGATGGTCGGGACCGAGACCAGCGACGACGCGGCGGTGTGGCGGCTGAATGACCAGCAGGCGCTGGTGGCGACCACGGATTTCTTCATGCCGGTGGTCGATGACCCGTTCGACTTCGGACGGATCGCGGCGACCAATGCCTTGTCCGATGTCTATGCCATGGGGGCGACGCCGATCTTCGCCCTGGCCCTGGTCGGCATGCCGGTGGCGACCCTGTCGGTCGAGACCATCGGCCGCATCCTGCAGGGCGGGACCAGCGTCTGCGCCACGGCGGGTGTGCCGGTCGCCGGGGGTCATTCCATCGACAGCGTCGAGCCGATCTACGGTCTGGTGGCGCTGGGGCTGGTGCATCCGGATCAGGTCCTGACCAATCGCGGCGCGCGGGCGGGGGACGTCCTGATCCTTACCAAGGCCCTGGGCGTCGGGGTGCTGAGCGCAGCCTTCAAGCAGGCGCGGCTGGGCGAGGCGGGCTATGCCGCCCTGATCGGCTCGACGACGCAGTTGAATACCCTGGGCGCGCGGCTGGCCGGACGGACGGGCGTGCACGCCGTCACCGACGTGACCGGCTTCGGCCTGTTGGGTCACGCGCTGGAGATGGCGCGCGGGTCAGGCCTGACGGTCGAGCTGACGCAGGGCGCGGCGGCCGTCCTGCCGGGGGTCGAGACGCTGCTGTCCGAGGGTGTGCGAACCGGGGCCTCGACGCGCAACTGGGCCGGTTACGGCGAGGACGTCGACCTGCCCGCAGGCCTTGCGGACGCGGCGCGCGACCTGCTGACCGATCCCCAGACCTCGGGCGGCCTGCTGATCGCCGTCGCCGCCGATCAGGCCCGGGCCCTGCTGGCCGAGGCGCGCGCCGACGGCTTCGACCAGTCGCGGATCGTCGGCCGGCTGGTCGAGGGGCCGGGCCGCGTCCGGGTCGTCTGAGATGATCCGCCGGACCACGGACCTGTCAGCGGCCGATCGCGATGCCTTCGACGCCGTCATCGACGTGCGCAGTCCCGGCGAGTTCGCCGAGGACCACCTGCCCGGCGCGATCAACCTGCCGGTTCTGGACGACGCCGAACGGGCCGAGGTCGGCACTGAATTCGTCAGGGGCTCCAAATTCCTCGCCCGCCGGACCGGCGCGGCCAGGGTGGCGCGCAACATCGCCGCCCATCTGGAGGGGGCGCTGGGCGATCGTGACGGGTCGTTCCAGCCCTTGATCTACTGCTGGCGCGGCGGACAGCGGTCGGGGGCCATGGCGGCGGTGATGGACCAGGTCGGCTGGGGGGTGACCGTGCTGGACGGCGGCTACCAGACCTGGCGGCGACAGGTGAAGGCCGGCCTCTATGACGCGCCGCTGCCGCATCGACTGACGCTGCTGGACGGCCCGACGGGCTCGGGCAAGACGGCGCTGCTGGAGGCCGTGGCCGCGCAGGGTGTTCAGGTCCTCGATCTGGAGGCGCTGGCCGGGCATCGCGGCTCGCTGTTCGGGGCCATGCCCGGCGGACAGCCGTCGCAGAAGGGGTTCGAGACCCGGCTGCACGAAGCGCTCGCTCGGCTCGACCCGGACCGTCCCGTCGTCGTCGAGGCCGAAAGCAGCAAGATCGGCGCGCGCGTCGTGCCCCCTTCGCTCTGGGCCGCCATGACCAGCGCGCCCGTGATCGAGATCACGGTGCCGCTGGAGGCGCGGGTGCGCCACATCGTGTCGACCTATGCCGACATCGCCGCCGACCGGGTCGCGCTGGACCACGCCCTGACCCGCCTGCCGCGGCATCATGCCAAGGCGGTCATATCGGGCTGGCGGGACCTGGCGGCCCGGGGCGAGATCGCCACCCTGGTCGAGCTGCTGATCGCGGCGCACTACGATCCGTCCTATGCCCGGACCGGTAGCGTGAGGGACCGCGCCGTACTGGCGCGGATCGCGCTCCCCGACCTGACCGACCCCGCGCTTGAGCAGGCCGCCCGGACCGTCGTTTCGAGTCTCGACCGCACCGCGCGCCCGGCCTAGCTTCGCCGCATGACCCAATCCCGCACCGCCGCCCTGTTTTCCTCGCTCAGCGTCCGGGTGCTCCTCGCCCTGGCCGCCGGCTTGGCCGCCGGTGCGGCGGCGCAGGCTTACGGCATTCCGGGCGGGACCGGCGCGGTGGCGATGATCGACGGTGTGGGCCAGCTGTGGCTCAACGCCCTGCGCATGACGATCATTCCGCTGGTGTTCAGCCTGCTGGTGACCGGCATCGCCTCCATCGCCGACGCCGCCGCGACGGGGCGGGTGGCGTTGAAGGCGGTGGTGATCTTCGCCCTGCTGCTGGTTGGTGCGACCGTCTACGGCATCCTCGCCTCGATGGGCCTGCACGCGATCTGGCCGATCGATCCGGAGGGCGGCCGTCTGCTGCTGGCGGGCGCTGCCGGGGACGCGGCGGTGCGCGACAACGTCGGCGGCGGAGGCGGAGGCGGCTTCGTGGCCTTCCTGACCAGCCTGGCCCCGGCCAATCTCATCCGCGCCGCGACGGAAGACGCCATCCTCGGCATCGTCGTCTTCGCCATCGTCTTCGGCTTCGCCACCACCCGCCTGCCGGCCCGGCTGCGCCAGCCGCTGACCGTCTTCTTCGAGGCGGTGGCCGAGACCATGATCGTCATCGTCCACTGGGTCCTGCTGGCCGCGCCTGTGGGCGTCTTCGCCCTGGCGCTCGGCGTCGGCCTGAGGGCCGGGCTGGGGGCCGCAGGGGTGCTGGGCCACTACATCGCCATCGTGTCGCTGGCGCTGATCGGCCTGATCCTGCTGACTTATGTGGTCGCCGTGATTTTCGGTCGGATCGGTCTGGCGCGGTTCGCGCGCGGCGTGGCTCCGGTGCAGGTGGTCGCCGTCTCGACCCAGTCGTCATTAGCCTGCCTGCCGGCCATGGTGGATCGGGCGACAAACGCGCTGGGCGTCTCCCAGGCGACGGCGGGACTGATCCTGCCGCTGGCGGTGGCGGTGTTCCGCATCACCTCGACCGTCGCCAACCTGGCCGTCTGCATCTACGTCGCCCACCTGTATGGCATCGCCCTGTCGCCCGGCGTGCTGCTGGCCGGCGCGGTCACGGCCCTGGCCATCAGCGTCGGCACGGTCGGCCTGCCCGGTCAGGTTTCGTTCTTCGCCTCCATCGCCCCCATCGCCCTGGCCATGGGCCTGCCGCTGGAGGTCCTGCCCCTGCTGCTGGCGGTCGAGGTGGTGCCCGACATCTTCCGCACCGTCGGCAACGTCACCGCCGACCTGGCGGCGGCCCGGATGGTCGAGGGGCGGGATGCGGAGGCCGATGATGAGGCGGCTGCGGGCATCTAAGGTCCGTCCTCGATAACCGCTCATCCCTGCGACAGCGGGGACGAGCGGAGATGGATGGGCCGTTGATTATCGCTCACCTTCAATTGAGTCTGGACCCGGGTGGATTGGTGCCGACACAGGAGTCCGCTGAAAGTCCGCATCCCGGTATGATCCCAATTTCGATTCGCGATGCGTTGCGGACATCGACTGATTACGGCAGGGTCGATGGATTGCCAGCTCGAAGCAGTTGAAGTGGCTCCTCACGTGCAGTGCTGTTGGCGCTGTCTGGATGTTTGCGGGCGCGGTGGGAGTAGGGATCGGCATCGATTTGGGCAGGGCGATGTTTAGCTAGGCTCAGGACCCATTAAAGGGATTCACACGGTCGTGGCGATCTGATTCACTGGTGGCAGGAGGAGCCTGTCATGAGTGATCTGTTTTGGCTGACGAACAAGCAGATGCGTCGGATCAAGCCATATTTCCCGCTGT
>NZ_JBDNHO010000024.1:0-1621 GCF_041688735.1 Brevundimonas sp. | reverse complement strand
ATCGCAGCCCGGGACGCTCCAGCGTGCGCCCAGCTCGAACGATCGGCCGAAGATCACCCTGATCTTCTCGACCGTCGCCGGTGCCAACCCTTCTGCCCGCTTGTCTGCGAGCCATTGGGCAACGGCACGGGTCTCGATGTCGGTCAGCCGGACCTTCCCCCACTTCGGGATGATGTGACGGCGGACGTACATCTCGGTGGTGGCGTAGGACCGCTGATGAAGCTTGGCATCAGCGAGATGCATGGCCGACAGATCGCTGTATGACGGAATCGAGCGGGCCAGAGCCTTAGCGGCACCCGGATAGTCGCCTGTCGCCACCCTCGACCTTAGCTTCTCGGCTTGCTTCCTGGCGGCGGCTGCGGACAGGTCCTCTACCTTGCCGATCTTGTACTGACACTGTCGGCCGGCAAGGTCCTTATAGCGATAGGCGTAGGTCTTGCCGCCGCTCTCCCGGGCCTCGAGGATAAAGCCCTTGATAGCCTCGTCATAATAGTTGGTCTTGGTCCTTCCGGGCAGGCACGCCGCTTTAGTGATGAACAAATGGTCCAGGCGGGCAGAGGACATGGTGGTCTCCTTTTGATTGTGGGTGATCGGCGCAGGGGCGCCTGACTGCCGCGCAGGGGCGCGCGACAACCGGGTCGAGGATCGGGAGGCTGGAGCGGCGCCGGATGGCCCGCATTTGCCCGAGAGACGGCCGCTGGGGCAGCGCGTCGGGGGCGGGGATGGTCGGGCCCTGCGAGGGGTCCGGAGCGTGCCCAGACGGGCCGCGTTTCGAGGACCGGCGATGACCAGAATCTCTCACAGCCACGATTGAGGCTTCAACCCATGGCACGATCAAGAACTCCGACTGCGAAGGCGCTGGTCAGCGGCGCTGATCTAAGGAACCCGGCGCGGTTTCGAGGCAGGCAGGCCCCGGCGCGACCCCGGCCTTTAGGTGAGCCGTTCGCCCGTATGACACCGGGCCAAGCCGACGCCTGGCGAGAGTTTCGCGCCGAGCTGCCATGGCTGACCAGTTCGCACCGCGCGCTGGTTCAGGTGGCCTGCGTCCTGCGGTCACGGATCGACTCTGATCCTGCCATCGGGATCACGGCCCTGTCGGCTTACAGCGCGATCCTGTCGAAGCTGGCGGCGACCCCGGTGGATGATTCCAAGGTAAGCGCCCCGGACGACGCCGAAGCCGACGAGACCGACCGTTTTTTCAACTAAGACGGAGCCGGCCCGACCTTTGACGGGACCGTTGAGAGTGTCAGCAGCGATGGTTGCGCCAATACCGATCCCAGCGAAGCGCCCAGCCGCCCCGGACCATCGCGCAGGAAAGATCCCCAGACCGAGGCGATACGCACCAGGCGGCCGTCCGAGAACCGCCGGCGCTTCCTTCTGACCGGCAGGTCAGGGCCGGGCCGGTTACCAGTATATGGCCTTGAGAGGCCACGCCGACCCGTCTCCCGATTAGGCTAACCAGCGCATCACGGGCCTCTTCAGCCGAGGCTCTGGGACAGGGATGTCCTGATCTGCAGCTTCCATCCATCTCGCGCGCGGCGATGCCCGACAGTCGAATGCGTGGACCTTCCGCACACCAGATCGGCCCGTCACCGTCCCACACCCGGGTTGGCGTGCAGGT
>NZ_JBDNHO010000023.1:0-14212 GCF_041688735.1 Brevundimonas sp. | reverse complement strand
GACAGCGGGAAATATGGCTTGATCCGACGCATCTGCTTGTTCGTCAGCCAAAACAGATCACTCATGACAGGCTCCTCCTGCCACCAGTGAATCAGATCGCCACGACCGTGTGAATCCCTTTAATGGGTCCTGAGCCTAGCGGCGGGCGAGACGGTCTCCGACCTCTTGCTCCAGTTAAAGGAGAAGGCACTCGCGGCTACGGACGCTTCGCTCAAGACCTCATCTCGCGAAGCCCTGAACGAGGACTTCAAGACCCTGCGCGACCAGATCGCCTCGGTGACCGACAATGCCGAATTCAACGGGGTCAACCTGCTGAAGACCGGCGCGACGGGCTTCCAGGCGCTGGCCAATGCGCAAGGGACGTCGACCATCACGGTCGCCGGTGAAGTCCTGGCACTGGGTGGAACGAACGTCACGGTCGCGGCGACGCAACAGATCGCCACGCTGACCGACGCGGCCGCCGCACTGACGGCCGTTTCGGCCTCCATCGATCTGGTCTCGGGCGCGCTCGCGCGGCTGGGCACCAAGTCGAAGGCACTCTCGACCCACCTGACGTTCGTCGGCAAGCTGTCGGACGCGCTGGAGGCGGGGGTGGGCAATCTGGTCGACGCCGATCTGGCGAAAGAAAGCGCCAAGCTTCAGGCTCTGCAGACAAAGCAGCAGCTGGGAGTTCAGGCTCTGGGCATCGCCAATCAGACGCCGCAGCTGATCCTGTCGCTGTTCCGCAACTGACTGTTTCGGGTTCTCGCAGACGCCGGAGAGTTCGTCTCTCCGGCGTCTCGTGCGTTCAGCCGCCGAAAAGCCCGGTCAGCCAGGCCCATCCCTGCGGAAGCAAGCCGTTGAGCCAGGTCCAGAACGGGACCAGGTAGGTTGAGGTCCAGGCCCAGGCGAACCAGATGACGAAGGCGGCGATGCAGATCAGGGCGATCGCGCTCCACCCGATGACGATGGCTAGCCCGTCCCGCTGCATCAACCCGAAGCCGAAGGCGGAGATGATCAGCGCCGGAATGAGATTGCCGCCCCAGAGCGGGAGGACCAGGATGATCGCCAGTAGCACCGTGGCGACACCTATCAGCACTTCTGACACTTCGCCGGTCATAATCGACAAGCGAGGCCTGGACAGCCGTTCCACTTTTCTGAGCCGCGGAAGAACCCGCGCCACGCCGGCCCGATAAGTCTCGCGCTCGATCCAGCGACGCAGAGCCCATCGCGGGAGCCACAGCTGGTCTTGGCGTATCGCCAGCTGCAGGCCCATCAGCAACAGTGGCGCGCCCAGGATCGTCGTGGTTCCCGGAATGATGCCGATGGCGGCGCTGAGGAGGCCGAAGAACAGCATCAGCGCGCCGAAGCCGCGCTCGCCAAAAGCTTTGACCAGTTCGCCCAGATACAGCCTCGGGTCGTCCTTGGCACCGATATCCTCGATCACCTGTGAGAACGGCCGGCTGTCGTTCTGATAGTCGTAGTCGGGCATCGGCGGCGTCCGGAGGAGATGGTCCGATCTAGGCACGGCGGCACTCAAGCGCCACTTAACAAATGGCAACCCTGGAAATGAAATCAGATCGACCGCTGGACGGCCTCCAAGCCGTACTCGAAACCGGCGACGATCAGTTTCCAGGCCAGGAACAGGATGGCTGCTGCTGCTGCTGTGGTCAGCCAGCCCAGAAGCACGGCGACGCCGTCGCGCTGCATCACGCCCATGGCGAAGAAGGCGATGGCGATCGCCGGGACCAGGTTGCCGCCGGATATGGGCAGCACCAGCACCGCCGACAGGAACAGGCAGGCCAGGCCGATCAGGCCCTGACCGAACCCGCCGGTCAGGAAGAACAGGCGCGGCCGGGATACGGCCTCGGTCCACCGCAAGGGTCGGTTGAAGCGACTGGTCAGTGACCGAAACGTCTGCCGGTTGACCGAGACCCGCTCGGCCCAGCGCGGGATCCAAAGGCGGTCGCGGCCCAAGGCCAACTCCATCGACAACAGCAACAGCGGCGCGCCGGTCAGGGTCGTTCCGCCTGGCGGCCAAGGCAGCAGGTTGATCAGGGCGAAGAAGAACATGACCGGCCCGAAGCCCCGGTCCCCGAACGCCTCTACGACCTCGCCGAGGCAGAGCTTTTCCGCCTTGCGGGCGCACAGCGTGGCCAGCACGTCGGAGAACGCGCGCGGCCGTCCCGTCGAGGCCTCGGTCAGGGTCATGGGCGGACGCTGGCCGGGCAGATGGCTGGCGTCACCATTGCTTGGGTGGGTCAGTTTTAGTGCTCAGCTCCCGAGCAGCTCTCGCCCGATCAGGAACCGACGGATTTCGTTCGTCCCCGCGCCGATGTCGTACAGTTTGGCGTCGCGCACCAACCGTTCAACGGGCCATTCCTTGGTATAGCCAGCGCCGCCCAGCGCCTGGACCGCTTCAAGACTGACCTTCACGGCGTTCTCTGACGCCAGCAGGATCGCGCCTGCTGCGTCATAGCGGGTGGTCTTGCCTTGGTCGCAGGCGCGGGCGACGGCGTAGACGTAGGCGCGGGCGCTGTTCAGGGCGACATACATGTCGGCGACCTTGGCCTGCATCAGCTGGAAGCTGCCGATGGCCTTGCCGAACTGTTTGCGTTCCCGGAGATAGGGCAGGACCACGTCGAGCGCCGCTTGCATGATGCCCAGCGGCCCGGCCGCCAGTACGGCGCGCTCATAGTCGAGCCCGCTCATCAGCACCCCGGCACCGCCGCCGACCGGGCCCATGACGTTGTCCTCCGGGACTTCGCAGTCCTCGAACACCAGCTCGGCGGTGTCCGAGCCGCGCATGCCCATCTTGTCCAGCTTCTTGGAGACGCTGAACCCCTTCATTCCCTTTTCGATCAGGAAGGCGGTGACGCCACCGTTGCCCTCGCCGGTGCGGGCATAGACCACCAAGGTCTCGGCGTGCGGGGCGTTGGTGATCCAGAATTTGGTGCCGTTCAGGACATAGCGGTCGCCGTCCTTGCGGGCCTGGGTGCGCATCGACATGACGTCGGATCCGGAGCCGACCTCGGACATGGCCAGCGAACCGACATGTTCGCCGGAGATCAGCTTGGGCAGGTATTTCTGTTTTTGCGGTTCCGTGCCCCAGCGGCGGATCTGGTTGACGCACAGGTTGGAGTGGGCCCCGTAGGCGAGGCCGATCGAGGCCGAGGCGCGCGACACCTCCTCCATCGCCACCACATGCTCGAGGTAGCCGAGGCCGAGGCCGCCGTACTCCTCCTCGACCGTGATTCCGTGCAGGCCCAGCGCGCCCATCTCGGGCCACAGTTCGCGCTTGAAGGCATTGGTCTCGTCGATCTCGGCGGCCAGGGGCGCCAGACGGTCAGTCGCCCAGCGGGCGGTGGTCTCGCGGATCATGTCGGCGTTTTCGCCGAGGCCGAATTCCATCGATTGGGGGGCGTTGGGAATGCTCATGGCGGCGGCGTAGCATTGACCGTGCGTCCCGCAAAGTCAGTCCGGCTTGCCCCAGCGGACATACAGGTTCCAGGACGATACGCCGACTGTGATCACGCCGATGATCGCCAGCGTCCAGGCCAGGACCGTGGTCTCGCCCATGGGGGAGGGCTCTTCCTGCGCGAGACGAAACGCCGCCGCCGAGAAGGCGCAGGCCGCCAGGCCCACGCCGCCCATGATCAGGAAGGCTCCGGTCTGGCTCCAGTCGAAGCGGCTGGGCTGGGCGATTTCCACCTCGTGACGCATGACCGCCAGGGTGGGTTCGTCCTCAAACAACGCGGTTTCCTCGGCCGGCGCGGCCTCGTCGCGCGTTTCGGGTGGCCAGGTGGGACGCGTCGGCTCCACAAAGTCGGCATCGGTCGCGGGCGTGAGCACCAGCAACACCTCTTCGAAGGCGGGGAAGGGCGAAGGACCGGGCGGAAGGGGCACGAGGGGAACCACCGGCTCGGGCTGGAAGGCGACCTGCTGGGCGTCGCCGAACGACGCGGGAACGATGTTCTCGACGACTGCCGCCGGCGCGGCGGGCATTGCGAACGCCGTTTCCGTTGGTGGCAGGGCCTTGGCTGTGACCGCAGGCGGGAAGCCCGGCAATGGGCCGATGATGGCGGCCGCATAGGGCGAATAGCGCTGCGGATAAACTGTCATGTCCGGCGCGGCGCGAACGGGTTCCGGCTCCGACGCAAAGGAAGTCGCAGGCGGGTTGGCCTCCGGAACAGGCGGAGCCTCCGGGGCGACGGGAGGTGTCGGGTCGCCCAGCAGGACTGCGACGGCAGCGGCGCGGGCGTCCAGCGCCGGTCGCGGCGACACGGAAACCGTAGCCGGCGCCGGGGTCGGCTGAGGTTGAGGCGCAGGCAGGGGGGCGGCGAGCAGTTGCGCCAGCGTCACGACCGCGCCGGGATCGGCGACGAACAGGGCCCGTTCGGCGGCGCGTCGGCGCAGGGCCGCGTCAGGGGCGGTCGCTTCCGGCCACCCGATCAGCGCGTCGGCGGCTTCTCCGGCGCGGCCGGCGTTGAAGCGGCTCAGGACGTCGGAGGCGAGGAACCGGTCGACGCCGACCGAAATCGCGAAGCTGGCCAAGGCGTCGAACTGGTGCTGGTTCAGGCGCACTGCGACGCTGTCGTTCAGTGCCCGGACTACAGGCAGCAGGTCGTATTGCAGCAGCAGTTCGGCGTCTTGCTCGCCGACCGTCAGGTCCTCCCGGGCCGAGGCCGCGTGTCGGTAGCCGATGATCCAGCGTCCATCCACGTCCCGTACCGCGCGTGGTCGGAAGCCTTCGAAGCTCTTGATCAGAATGATCCCCTCGCGGGAGACCTTCATGCGTGGCGGGAGGGGATCGGACACGGATTGACCCAAAACGAGACGGGCGCGCTCGCCCGATTAGAGAGCCAGCAAGGGTTGCGCCGACTTTCGTTAGAGCAGGATCACGCCAGCCAGTCCCAAAAAGCTGAGGAAGCCGACCGTATCGGTAATCCATGTCACGAATACGGGAGACGCCACGGCCGGGTCGCGATCCAGCCGGTCAAGCGCCAGCGGCACCAGGGTTCCGGCCAGAGACGCCGCCACGAGGTTGATCAGTACCGCCAGGCCGATGGTCAGGGACAGCAGCGGTTCGCGGAACCAGATCCAGGCCACGCCCGCGAGAAGCGTGCCGATGGTCACGCCGTTGAACAGTCCGACCAGAACCTCGCGGCCGAGGATGCGGACGGCGTTGGCCGAGTTCAACTCGCGCGAGGCAAGGGAACGGACGGCCACGGTCAGGGCCTGGGTGCCGGAGTTGCCGCCGATGGAGGCGACCACGGGCATCAGGATGGCCAGATAGACGAGAGCTTCCAGCTCGGTCGTGAACTGGCCGATGACCAGTGAGGCGAAGATGGCGGTGCCCAGGTTGACGATCAGCCAGGGGATGCGCGACCGCACGACGCCGAACACGCCGGCCCCGCGGCTCTCGTCCGACACGCCCGCCAGACGCAGAATGTCTTCGCGGTTCTCTTCCTGGATGATGTTGACGATGTCGTCGACGGTGATCTGGCCCACCAGCCGCCCCGCCGCATCGATGACCGGGGCCGAGATCAGGTGGTATTTCTCGAAGATGTAGGCGACCTCTTCCTGGTCCTGATCGACGGCGATCGCGTTGATCGGCTCCATGATTTCGGCCAGCGGCATGGCGCGGGGCGAGCGCAGCAGCCGGCTGATCGGCACGCCGCCGACAGGCTTGTTCAGTGGGTCGACCACATAGATGTCGAAGAACAGCTCGGGCAGGTCTTCGCCCTGGCCCCGGATGTGGTCGATAGTGTCGCCCACGGTCCAGAATTTTGGCGCGGCCATCACCTCGCGCTGCATCAGGCGGCCGGCGGAGTCTTCCGCATAGCCCAGACTATCCTCGATGGCGGCCCGGTCGACGTCCGGCATGGCGGACAGCACGCGCTCGCGCTGGTCGTCCTCCAGGTCCTCGACCACGGCGGCGGCGTCGTCTGAGTCCAGCTCTTGCAGAGCTTTGGCCAGGATCAGGTGCGGGACGCGCTCCAGCACCTCCTCGCGGATGCCGTCGTCCAGTTCAGGCAGGGTCTCGGCCAGAAGTTCCGGCGGCAGCCACAGCACCACCACGGCGCGATGCTCGGACGTCAGGAAACCCATCAGGTCCGCCACGTCGGCCGGGTGCAGGTCTTCCAGGAGGGAGCGGAGCTTCAGTCCGTCGCCGTCGTCGGCGGCGTCGACGACCTTTTCGACGAAGGCGGCCGTCAGGACGTAGTCCTCGTCAAGGGCGTCGTGATCGATGTCGTCGTCGAGAGAAGGCGGCGGGGGGGCTGTTGCAGTGTTGATCACGCTCGGCCTCCCCAAACTCTTACATCAGCGATAAGTCGTTGATTTGCCCTGCAAAAAACGATGGTGCGGTCGAGAAGACTCGAACTTCCACTCCGGTTAGGGAACAGCGACCTCAACGCTGCGCGTCTACCAATTCCGCCACGACCGCCCGCATCGGAGGGGGGCTGATAGCGGACGTGGGCGCCGCTGCCAAGCGGTTCAAGCGGCTCCGGCCATGAAATCATACAAACCCACGGCCATGATTGCATTCGGTAATGGACCGGGCCGCTCGGCGGTGATGACGGCAACGTCAGTCTGGCGAAGTTACCCTGACACGCGCGCCTGACGCATCCTATATCCGGCTTTTCAAGCGCGGCCACGCGCTGTCGATACCTATGGCATTCCTGACCGCGCCGGTCTCGGGCATGGTCAATGCGGTGTAGGTCACCACGCTGGGCGAGGTCGCCGAGGCCGGGCAGTCACTGATCACTATCGTGCCCGAAGGCGAGGCCCTGATCGTCGAGGCCCTGATCCTCAATCGCGAGTCGGCTTCGCGCGGCCGGGAGCTGACGTCATCGTCAAGCTGGAAGCGCACCCATCAGTCGTGGTTGCGGCTACCGAAGGGTTCGGACCTCGACATCGTGGCCGGAGCGGCGGGTTGCCGGGTCCGGGTCAAGGCTGCGCTCACCCGAGCCGTGCCGAGCACCGGCGGTTCAGGCCGCGCCGGCCATGAAGTCATACAAGTCGGCCGCCCGCGTCACGGTGATGGCGATGCGATCCTCGCGGATCTCGATCGCGCCGCGCGCCACCGGGTGGTTGTTGGCCAGGATCCAGACCTCGTCATGCTCGGAGGCGTCGAGCGGAATCACCGCCCCGCGGCCCATCCGCAGCAGCTGGCTCATGGGCAGCACGGAACGCCCCAGCACGACCGAAATCTCGACGTTTACGCAATCGATCTGTGACACGGGGTACTCTGACGCTGACAGGGATTGTTCGGGTTGAACTTGCATGGCGCTCTCTGCCCCCACATTGAGGGCGACATGCTTTCCCAAGCCTTAAGCAAAACCCTGTCCAAACTGGCCCGCGCCGACGGACGACCCGTCGAATGGGCGACGTCGCACGGCCACATCGACTATTCCCGTGCCGTCGCGGCCATGGAGGCGCGGGCGGCGGCCATCGCGGCGGGCGAGGCGGCGGAGATGGTCTGGCTGCTGGAGCATCCGCCGCTCTATACGGCGGGCGTGTCGTCCAAGGACGGCGACCTGCTGGACGCGACGCGGTTCCCGGTGCACCGGACCGGGCGGGGTGGCCAGTTCACCTATCACGGGCCGGGCCAGCGGGTGGCCTATGTGATGCTGGACCTGAACACGCGCGGGAAAGACGTGCGGCTCTTCGTGCGCGGGCTGGAGCAGTGGCTCATCGGCACCCTCGGCGCGCTCGGCGTGCCCGCCGATGTGCGCGAGGGCCGGGTCGGGGTCTGGGTCGTCCCGGATAGTCGCTTCGCGGATTCCGGGATGACAAGCGGCGGCGTCGTCCGGGAAGCCAAGATCGCCGCCATCGGGGTGAAGGTCCGCAAATGGGTCAGCTTCCACGGGGTCAGCCTCAACGTGGAGCCCGACCTGAGCCATTTCGGGGGCATCGTGCCGTGCGGCATAGCCGAACATGGGGTGACCAGCCTGGCCGATCTGGGCGTGCGCGTGACGATGGATGAGGCTGATGCTGCGCTGAAGGTCGGCTTCCAGCGCGTGTTCGGGGCGGTGGAGACGGGCGCGGCGCCCTTCTGACCTCTGTCCCGGGCCGCCCTGAGCTCTGTCCGGGGGCGAAATCGGTCTGGACGCGCTCACGCCCAAAGCCGGATTTTGCTCCAGAATCACCCGGGAACCCGGTTCACAGCACCGGAGGAAGCGCGAAGCGGTTCCGCCTCAACAGATCAGGCGCTAGACCGCTTTTGCTTCAGGTCGAATCGACCTGAATCCAAAAAATGGTCCAGAATCATGCTGGAGCGAAATCTGAGCCTTGATGGACTGCGTCCATCAAGACCGATTTCGCTCTAGGCCGCCGGTGGGGCCGGCTTGACCAACAGCCCGTCGACGGGGTGCAGTACGCCGTTGCTGGCGACGGTCTCCTCACCACTCAGCCGTGCGCGAGCGCCGTCTGCGGAGGTCACCACGAGGGCATCGCCATCGCGCGAGAAGGTCAGCAGGGTGTCGGCCATGGTGCGCATCTCGACGCCGCCGGCCCCGGCTCCGTCCAGCGCCTTGATGATGTCGGCGCGGGTCAAGGCACCGGGCACGATGTGCGCGCGCAACAGGGCGGCGCCCTGGGCCCTCATGGCCTCGTCGGTGAAGTCAGCGGCACCAGCCGCGGCGGTGAAGGCCGCGTCGGCGGGCGCGAAGAGGGTGTAGGGTCCCTTGCCCTCCAGCACGTCGGTCAATCCCGCATTGGTCAGGGTCCCGCCCAGAGTGTCGAAGTCTCCGCCCTGAACCGTCGCGGCCAGGGTCCGGGACGAGGGCTCGGCGGCCTTGTTCCCCTCCACCTTGGCGGTATCGTCGCCACACCCGGCCAGGGCCGCGACCGCGAGGGGCGCAAGCGCCCAGCTGAAAATCTTGCGCATAGTGATCCCTCCGGGATTCAAAGTCAGGTGAGCAACTGGATGACGGCCTGGACCAGTTGGGTGGTCGGGTCGATCCGATAGACCTGACCGTCGTTGTAGCGATAACGAGCGTCGGCCGTGTCCCGGTACCGGTCGCGGTAGGCGTAGGGCACGTTGTACACGTCGAAACCGGCCGGCATCGTCTGGCCGATATTCACCTGCTGTCCGGTCAGGAGAGCCGCCACCTGGCTGATCGCCTGGGTCCGGGGATCGAGGCCGTAAACCGCGCCGTCGGCGTAGCGATAGTCATAGCGGTCGGTCAGTCCGTAATAGTCGGCGAATGAGCGCGGCACAGGCTGGTAGTCGTACTGGCCCGGCCAGATATTGCCCATCGACAGCGCCCCGCCCAGCACCGGCATATAGCCGAGCAGCGATCCCTGACGGTTCAGGCGGTAGAGGAAGCCGTCGTCGTAGCGGTAGTTGAAGGCATCGTCGCGCGACGACCAAAGATAGTCAAAGCGCTCGCGTTCGATGCGGCGCGCCTGTCCCGGCGGCAGGCAACCGTTGTTCTTCTTGGCCAGTCCCGGAGGGCAGCCGGCGATCAGGCCTCGGCCGCGATCACGGCTGAGTACGGCGACCCGTCCGGCATCGGTGTCCAGCACGCGGCGATCGATATCGCGTTCGATGTCGCGGCGGACGTCGCGCTCGGCATTGCGTTCCAGATTTCTGGTCACGTCACGGTCGCCCCGGCCTTCGCGGACCACCGCGACCGGGCGGTCGTCGTTGCGGTCGCCGCGTCCGTTGCCGCGGTCCTGTTGACCGCGTCCCTCACGGTTGTCGCTGCCGCGTTCCTTATTGCCCTTATCGCCCTTATTGCCATCGTTGCCGCGTCCCTCCTGGGCGGACGCTGCGGCGGGCAGGGACAGGGCGAGAACGGCGGCGGTGGTCAGGATGACAAACTTGTACATTGGAAACCTCACGATCTGAGGCCAAACGCGCCGCCCCCGGCGCAGTTCCGGCCCTGGCCGATCGTCAGCGATCGGCGCGTCGCGGCTTGGCGAGCAAGGCCGGGGCGCCGACCGCGCCCATGGATAAGGCCGACGAGATGCCTGAGGTAAGCTTCGGCCGGGTGTTCGGGGCACCGTCGATACGCCGCCGCCCGACGCTGCGAGTGATAGATAAAATCGGATTGCCAGACTATCTTCGGCGGCCAACCCCTCGGTTTCCCTATGTTTTCGTCCACGGCCAGCGTCATCTGCCCGCCTTAGCCGGGGGCTGTGCGATCCTGTGGGCATGAAACTGGAGATCGATGACCCCCGCGACCGGCCGCTGAAACAGAGCCGCACAGGCATGACGCTGAACCGCTGGGACGCGCTGCTGGGCCGCTGGCTGGCGGGTGAGCCGATCCGCGCGCTGGCGGCGGAATATGGTGTGTCGCCCAGCACCATCCACCATCAGGCGAACAAGCTGAACAAGCGCAAGAAGGACCGGCGCGACGCGGTGCGACTGGCCAAGGGGCCGGCACCGACGCGGGTGATCACCGGACCGGACGGGGTCGAGAGAGTGGTGTGCGCCGAGCTGGCCTTCGTCTTTCACCGCTACGATCCGGTGGCGACGGTGGCCTCGATCTACGACCGGGTCGAACCGGCGGCGGCGGACGGGGCGGAGGTCACGGTCAACAAATTGTTCCGCATGGGCGAGAAGGCCGTGGGGCTGGCCGACAAGCTGGACCGGTTTTGTGAGAGGCTGCGGCGCCGGGCCGGGGTCGCGGACCCCGCCAACCCCATCCCCCTCGGCCCGCCGATCCGGCTTCGCCCGGCCCAGACCCCGCCCGGCCGCTTTCCCGACGGCGGCGACTGGTCCACATGGCTGTTCCTCGGCGGGCGCGGGGCCGGCAAGACGCTGGCGGGGGCCAGCTGGCTGGCCGACCAGGCCGAGGCGCTGGGCAAGGGCGGGCGGCTGGCCCTGATCGGGCCGACCCTGCACGATGTGCGCGAGGTGATGATCGAGGGGGTGTCGGGCCTGCGCTCGCTGCCGCGCTGGACGGCGGCGACCCGGCCGGTGTTCGAGCCCTCGCGGCGGCGGCTGGTGTTCGCCAACGGCTGTGTCGCCCAGGCCTTTTCGGCCGAGGATCCCGACAGTCTCAGGGGGCCGCAGTTCAGCGCCGCCTGGGCCGACGAGTTCTGCGCCTGGCCCGCCGCCGGATCGCGCGGCGCGGGCGAGACGCTCGCCCTTTTGAGAATGGGGCTCAGATTGGCGGGCGTCGACGGCGGCCCGCCGCGACTGGTGGTCACGACCACGCCCCGGCCGACGCGCGCCCTGATCGGGCTGCGCGACGAGGCGGGCTGCGCCCTGACCCATGCCGGGACGGCAGACAACGCGGCGCATCTGACGCCGGGGTTTCTGGAGCGGTTGCGCGACCTGTACGGCGGCACCCGGCGGGAGGCGCAGGAGATCGAGGGGCACGTGGTCGATCTGGACGGGGCGCTGTTCACGGCGGAGATGATGGCGCGGGCGCGGGAGCGTCTTCCTTCTCCCGCAAGGGGAGAAGGAAAACTGGAAAGACTCATCGTCGCCATCGACCCCACGACCACGGTCGGCGGGGACGCTTGCGGTATCGTCGTCGCCGGTTCGCGCCGCCGGCCCGACGGCGTGCGCGAGGCGGTGGTGCTGGCCGACCGCTCGGCCCATGGCCTCAGCCCCGACCAGTGGGCCCGGCGCGCCGTCGCGGCCGCCGAGGAATTCAACGCCGGGGCCGTGGTGGTCGAGGTCAACCAGGGCGGCGACATGGTCCGGGCCGTGCTCAAGACCGCCGGCTGTGCCTTGCGCATCCGCGAGGTCCGCGCCACCCGGGGCAAGCGCGTCCGCGCCGAACCCGTCGCCGCCCTCTACGAACAGGGCCGCGTCCGCCACGCCCCTGCGGATGGCGTGCCGTTCTCGGCGCTGGAAGAGGAGCTGATGGCGTTTGGGGGCGAGATGGAGGGGGCCAGCTCGCTGGACCGGGCCGATGCGCTGGTGTGGGCGGTGACGGATCTGCTGATCGACGCGCCGGAGGGGGATTGGGGGCCGAGGGTGCGGTGGGTGTGAGGGGGGCGGGCTTAATGACGCCACCATCAACACTTCGTTCAAATGGCGATGTCAGGCTCTCCCGACTCGCAATAGATTGTGTAGGCGGGTATGTCGCGCTGTTCGGAAGTCTCCAGTGATGTTCCGTCCCTACAGTCGCCAAAAGGGTAGCTGATGCCGCAATTCGGATCTTGGAAGCCGATCCACGATACCCATGCCATCCAACTCGCGGCAATTACCGTGACTCTGAATGAGCCGGTCGGAGACTTGACCTTCCGCAAGGCCCTCAACAATGTGAACCCGATCGCCGTTGAGCTTGGGTTGACTGAGCACGCCCCGATCAATCCCCAACTACCTCCTCAGATTCAACAGTTCTTGAACGTGTCATCCCCAATGCAGGGAATGAGCTATGTTCGGCAGTCCGACGGACGTATTGGAGAGCGAGCGTTTATAAATAGGGAATCTCTGAGGTTTGAAGATTTTGAGTACATCCGATGGTCACCGTTTAAGGCCCGTGCCCAGAAACTTTTAGGGGATGCTGTTTCAGAATTTACCGGCGGGTCTTCTGTAAATAATATTTCTAGCGAATATACAGATGTATTTATCGGGTTGGTTGGGGATCAATCTGATGTTTCGGAAGTTGTAAACGCTAATTCACCACTGATTGCTGCCGGGGCGTTTCATTCGAAAGCCAGTTGGCATTGTCACATGGGTTGGTTTGAGCCAATAGACGAACACTGCCGTAGGCTTGTGAATGTAAATATAGACGTCGCTGATAACCTTCTTGAAGAAAAAATCAACCGGCAAGTTCGCATAAAGACTCAAACGTTTGATCAGTTTGGACAGGACGGTTATGCGGAATATTCAAATAACGTTAGTTGGGAGCGGCTCTCTTACCATCTCGACTCCTCACATGATCGATTGAAGAGCCTTCTCAGGGATATCTTGAGTCCCGAGGCTGCGCTCGCCATATCGCTTCCATAATGACTGTTGAATTCACTACCGATACAGACGTTTCCACTCCGACGACGGGCGGTGTCGACTGGGAGCATCTGACTTCGAGCCGCCCGATCGCATACCAGGCGGCTGCGGTTTCGGTTGCGTTGGAACTTCGGCGTGCCGTTTCGGCATGCGGCGCGAGCTTTTCCGCTTTGCACATCCTTGCGGAAGCAGAACGATACTGTTCTGTCGCGGCGATTGGTTACATGGCTGTGGCAAACGATTCGAAGCCCTCGGCTTCTGCCGCCGCGCTACAACGCCTGCGACTTTTTCGAGACTGGCGAGACAATTGGGACGCTGAGGGAGCGCCTGCTCCTGACCTTGGCGCACTCGAGGTAGCGTCTAATCTGCTTGGCTTCCTGAAATCCTATCCCGTGGAGCCCATCGCAATGCTGCATGCGTCTGGATTGCCGATGTTTGTGCTAAATTTCACAGGAGGTGAGGGGGAGATTACTGTCTCAGGCGATGGAGCAGTGGATTTCGTACTCGACTTGCCGGACGGCGAAACGCAGGCCGAGGTCGAGCTAGAGTTTGATAACCAAAGCCTTCCGGTCCAATTGCATGACGTTCTAACCCGCCTTCGAGCGATAGCTCAGCATGAGCGGTGATGACTGTCGTGCTGCTTGGGCTATCGCCGCCCCCCATAACAAGGCGGGCGCGCTCGATTTGGCGTTTCCCCAGTGTTTCTGCGAGCCTTGGTCTCTTGTCGGCGATGACCATCGGGGGGTAGCTGACGAAGAGGTGGTTGCACGCATTCTCACCACCCCAGGTATGTATGACGCGGGTTTGATCCTGACTCAAAAGCTCACGAGCGTTAGTGCGGGCGGAGCGTCTCTAATTAGGGCCGGTGCCAGTGATGTCGAAATTCTGGGTACAATCATGAACCTACTTCAGAACGCGGCAGAGCCTCAAACCTTACTAGGAGCAGCAATATTCAGCGCCGGGAATGTTCGTTCGCTCGGACAACCTCAAAAAAATTTCGGCGTCTACCACACGCCAGACGGTGCGAAGAATCACCATGTCGACCTCCTTGCCACCACGCTTGCTGGATCAAAGACGGCTCAGAAGAAGACAGAACGGGATCGGCGCTACCAACTGCGTGACTTTATGATGCCCACGATAGTCGCTGCAAACGACCCCGACGAGTTGCTGGCGGCTCTAGGCTCAGGACCCATTAAAGGGATTCACACGGTCGTGGCGATCTGATTCACTGGTGGCAGGAGGAGCCTGTCATGAGTGATCTGTTTTGGCTGACGAACAAGCAGATGCGTCGGATCAAGCCATATTTCCCGCTGT
>NZ_JBDNHO010000022.1:0-36126 GCF_041688735.1 Brevundimonas sp. | reverse complement strand
GCGCGTCTCGCACCCCTCGCAGGTCCTGGCCGTCGGCGACACCGTCAAGGTCCAGATCGTCAAGATCAACCCGGACACCCAGCGCATCTCGCTGGGCATGAAGCAACTGCAGGCCGACCCGTGGGACGGCGTTGAAGCCAAATATCCGGTCGGCGCCAAGATGTCGGGCCGCATCACCAACATCACCGACTACGGCGCCTTCGTGGAGCTGGAGGCCGGCGTCGAGGGCCTGGTGCACGTCTCGGAAATGTCCTGGACCAAGAAGAACGTCCACCCCGGCAAGATCGTCTCGACCTCTCAGGAAGTCGACGTGGTCGTGCTGGACGTCGACGCCTCCAAGCGCCGCATCTCGCTGGGCCTCAAACAGGCCCAGGACAACCCCTGGGATGCCTTCGTGGCCGCCAACCCGATCGGCGCGACGGTCGAGGGCGAGGTCAAGAACGCCACCGAGTTCGGCCTGTTCATCGGTCTGGACAACGACATCGACGGCATGGTGCACCTGTCCGATCTGGACTGGAACGTCTCGGGCGAAGAGGCCATCCAGCGCTACCGAAAGGGCGAGACCGTCAAGGCCAAGGTTCTCGACGTCGACGTCGAGAAGGAACGCGTCTCGCTGGGCATCAAACAGCTGGGCGGCGATCCGATGGAAGGCGACACCTTCAAGAAGGGCCAGCAGATCACCGTCACCGTGACGTCGATCGAAACCGGCGGCATCGAAGTCAAGTTCGGCGAGGATGATGCACCGGCCACAGCCTTCGTGCGCAAGTCGGACCTTTCGCGCGACCGCGCCGAGCAGCGGACCGAGCGCTATTCGGTCGGCGACCGCGTCGACGCCATGGTCACCGGCATCGACAAGGCCACGCGCCGCGTCTCGGTGTCGATCAAGGCGCTGGAAATGAAGGACGAGGCCTCGGCCATCGAACAGTTCGGGTCTTCGGACTCGGGCGCTTCGCTGGGCGACATCCTGGGCGCGGCCATGCGCGAGAAGGCCGCCTCCAAGGATTAGGTCTTTCGCCACGCCGAAAACGGATCAGGCGGTCGGAGCGATCCGGCCGCCTTATTCGCGTCCGCGACCATCCGGGTTAAGGCCGGCTAACCAAGATTTCGCTACCATTTTGACGACAAGGGCTTTTTCCTCCGGCGAGCCGAGTCTAGGGTAGGGGCTGCATCCGGGTCCCGGATGCACCCGTATGGCTCCGGGACGGGCTGAAGAGGGCGGGGGCCTGTATGATAAAATCCGAGTTGATCGAGAAACTCGCGGCCGAGAACACCCATTTGACCCACGCCGAGGTCGAGCGGGTGGTCAATATCGTGCTGGGGCGCATGGTCGAGTCTCTGGGCGATGGCGGTCGCGTCGAACTGCGCGGCTTCGGTGCGTTTTCGGTGCGCAGTCGACCCGCGCGCGCCGGTCGAAACCCGCGCACGGGCCAGACCGTGGACGTGCCGGCCAAGGCCGTGCCCTTCTTCAAGAGCGGCAAGGAGTTGCGCGAGCGCCTCAACGCGGACGGTTGAGCATGGGCCTGCTGACCGAGTTCAAGGAATTCGCCGCTCGCGGCAGCGTCGTGGACCTGGCGGTCGGCGTGATCATCGGCGCCGCCTTCGGCAAGATCGTCGCCAGCCTGGTCGAGCAGGTCATCATGCCGCCCATCGGCCTGGCGCTGGGTCGCGTGGATTTCGCCAGGTTGAAATGGGTGTTGAAGCCTGAGGACCTCTCGACCCCGGCGGTTGAGGAGGTGGCGATCCAGTACGGCGCCTTCCTCAACACCGTGATCCAGTTCCTGATCGTGGCCTTCTCGGTCTTCCTGCTGGTCAAATTCATCAATCGCCTGCGCCGCGAACAGGCCACTGAGCCGGAAGCCGCGCCACAGGCCCCCACGGCGACGGAAGCCCTGCTCGCCGAGATCCGCGACGAACTCAAGGTTCGCCCCCGCCCGTAAGGCACAATTGGCCGAGGACAAGCCTTGCGGACCTTTTGACAAGGTCGCTTGACAAGCGAATTTGCTGATGTCAAACAGACTTGTCAAATCGACAGGGAGCCTTGTCATGGATGAGCTAGCCAAGCCGAAGCGCCCGCACGGACCCGGTGCCTACGTTCTGACTTTTGGCGCGTCCGTCATTCTGGGTGGCCTGGCCGGTATCGGCAGCGCTTTTCTTGGCGACCAGCCGGGGCCAGTCGGCCTCGCTCTTACGGCAGCCATGATCTCCGCGGCCATGGCAGGCGGCTTCGCGGCCTGTGTCTGGTGGTGGCGCGGCATCGACGAAGCCGCCCGCGAGGCTCACAAATGGGCCTGGTGGTGGGGCGGCATGGGCGGGATCGCCATCGGCGGCGTGCTGCTTCTGACCTTGATGACCCAGCCGGACCAATACCCTCTGGGCGTTGGCCTGGGCTCGACCCCCTCTGATGCCTTTTTTGCCGGCATGATGGCGATCGTCCTGTTCCAACTCGCCGGCTACACCCTCGCCTGGGCTGGCTGGTGGCTGAAGCATAGGTAGGAGGTCACATGAACAACCGCCTCAAAGTGCTGCGCGCCGAGCGCGACTGGAGCCAGGCCGACCTGGCCGACCGCCTCGGCGTATCGCGACAGACCGTCAACGCCCTCGAGACCGGTCGCTACGACCCATCCCTGCCGCTGGCCTTCAAGATCGCCAAGGTCTTCGGCCATCCCATCGAAGCCATCTTCACGGAGGACTGAACCATGACCGCCAGTCTCGCCAACCCCCGCGCACCCCTTGCCCGCAAGGCTGTCTTTTTCGTCATCCTGGCCGGCCTCGGCGGGGCGTTCGGCTACGGCGTCTCGACCCTCGTCGATGGCTACGTCATCGCCTGGGAAGACGAACTGGCCGTTCTGATGGCCACCATCCTGATGGCCACGGGCGTCATCAGCGCCTTTATCGTGGCGACCCGGCCGACCACCGTGCCGCGCGGGTGCGGCGTGCTCCAGGCGGTGGTCATGACGCTCGCCGGACTCCTGTTCCTTCTGCCCGTATTCGGCCCTGAGTGGGTGTCGGCGACCGTGGTGTTCGGCATCGTCCTGGTCCTGCTGGCCGTCCAGACCGTCGCCAATCTCATGTTGTGGCGCGCCGCCGACGAAATGCTGCGCCGGATCATGGCCGAGACCAGCGCCATCGCCTTCTGGGCCCTCCAGATGGCCCTCTTCGTCTATGCCGCCGCCGAACGGCTGGGTCTCGTCGAGACCATCACCGGATGGGGCCTGATGGGCATACTGATGGGGGTCTATTTCATCTCGTCCATCGTCGCCTCCGCCCGTCGCGGCATCATCGCCTGAACCCTGTCCGACTCCTCTTCAAGGATTGAAACCATGACCTTCACCCAACGCCTGAAATCCTCAGCCGCCGGCTTCGTAAGAAGCGCTCTCGGCATCGGCTTCGCCGTGGCGTTGGTGGCCCAACCGTCGGGCACCTTTGCCCAGACCGCGCCTGCCGTTTCGCCCGCCATCGCCCTGAAGGCCACGCCCCAAGCCCAGGGGTCGGGCCCCGCCCTCTGGGTCATCCGCGATGCGGACTCGACCCTCTATCTGTTCGGTACAGTCCATGTTCTGCGCCCGACCACGGCCTGGGGCTCGGCCCGTGTCGACGCCGCCTTCGACAGCGCTGACGAAATCTGGTTCGAAATCTCCAACCCCGACGACCAGGCCGCCGTCATGCCTCTGGTCCAGCGCTATGGCCTTTCGCCGGACCGCCCCCTGTCCTTCCTGCTTACGCCGGCGGAGCTGGTCGCGCTGAACGCCGCCGCTTCCGCTGCGGGCCTGACCGCCGCGCAGTTGGATCCCTTCCGCCCGTGGCTGGCCAGCCTGACCCTGGCGGTCGCACCGCTGACCAAGGCTGGATACGATCCCGCGTCGGGGGTGGAACTGGTCCTGAAGCCGCGCGCCGAAGCGGCGGGAAAGCCGATCAAGGCCTTTGAGACGATCGACCTGCAGATCGGCTTCCTCGCCGGCCTGAACGAGGCTGATCAGCTGGCCTTTCTGCGCTTGACCCTCGAAGCCTATGAGGACGCCGCCACCGAACTGGATCAGCTGGTCGAGGCCTGGGCAACCGGCGACGTGGCCGGCATCGAGCGCGTCGTCACCGAGATGCGCGAGGAAAGCCCGGCCATGTACGATATCCTGCTGGTCCGCAGGAACACCGATTGGGCCAACCAGATCCAGTCCCTGCTCGCGGGCTCGGGCACGGCTTTCATCGCCGTGGGCGCCGCGCACCTGGCGGGCGAAGACAGTGTTCAGGCGCTGTTGGAGGACCGCGGCGTCGTGGTCGCTGCGGTGCAATAGGCCACTTCCGAAGCTTCCCTTTTCCCCCGCCCCGGCTATGGTCCGCGTCCTGTCGCCTGACACGGGCGCGGCCGTAGTTCAGAGGTAGAACGTCAGCTTCCCAAGCTGAATGTCGTGGGTTCGATTCCCACCGGCCGCTCCAGGAGCCTTCGGCTCTGGACAGACGACAATCCTGATTGGGGAGAAAGACGAAACGGGGAGGGCAGATGGCCCTCCCCGTCGTCTCATGGCCGGAACCGGCCGGTCAGAACCGGGCGGTCAGGCTGACCGAGGCGCTTGAGCCCAGGTCATAGGTGTTGATGCGGATCTTGTTGCCAAGCTCCTGGAACTCGTCGAAATCGGTATTCAGCAGGTTGCGGAGCTCAAACGCGAAGCCCAGGTCGCGACCGCCGTACTCGAAGTCCTTGCGATAGACGAAGTCGAGGAAGACGCCGGGGTCCTGAATGTAATCGGGCTCGCGGCTTCCGGCGGCGCCGGCACCGCGGGCCGTGATCCGCTCGCTGACGTAATTGACGATGATGGTCGCCTGTGAGCGCGCCGTGTCGTCTTCCCAACCCAGTTGCAGGTTGGCGACATTCTCGGACTGACCCTGAAGCCGGGCACCGTCCTGGATGAAGAACGCCGCCGTTTCGGGCGCACCGCCGCCACCGAGGGTGCGGACCGTGTCGCCAGCCTCAACCGTCACCTCGGACTTCGAATAGGTGTAGTTGGCCTGAACTAGCCAGCGTTTGTTGGCGATGAACGAAGCGCCGTTGTCCGGGAACTCGAAGTATTTCTTCACTTCGACTTCAGCACCGTAAACCGTCGCGTTCGGGGCGTTCAGGAACGACTGCTGACGCTGGTCGCCGGTCAGCACCACCACCGACTCCACCGGCTTGTCCAGGTCCTTGTAGAAGACGCCGGCCGTCAGATACTGCTGACGGGCGAAATACCATTCATAGCGCGCGTCAAGGTTCAGGATTTCGGTGTCGACGAGGAACGGGTTGCCGGTGAACTCGCGGTCCGACTCCGGGTCGATGTAGGACTGGGGTGCGAGTTCGCGGAACTGCGGGCGGCCGATCGTCTGTGACGCGCCGAGGCGAAGCTGTTGATCTTCGGCAAAGTTCCAGGTCGCCGTGAACGAAGGCAGGTAATATTGCTCTTCGATCTCGGTGGGCACGAAGGGCGCGGCACCGCCGAACAGGTCACGGGTGGTGACCCGCTGCCGACCATCCTCGAACCGCACGCCGAACGTGGTGCGAACCAGAGGAATAATTTCCGCGTCGACCATGGCGTAAACTGCCGCGACGGTGAGGTCTGCGTCATAAGCACCGGCACCGTTCGTGCCGGCAATTTGACGCAACTCGATCGTCGTTGGATTGATGTTGAAGTCGGAATAGAGGAAGTCGACGCGGGACTCGCGCTGTTCGGGGGTCAAGGCGCTGACTGGGGCAAACTGCAGGTCTTGGCGAACGGCGTCCCGGTTGCTGTCGGAATAGGCGACGCCGAGGCTGAAAACGACCTCCCGGAAATCGGACAGCGGCAGGGTGTAGCTGACGTCGGCCCCGCCGGAGACCACGTCCTCGTCGAGTTCGCTGAAGGAGATCAGATTGTTCGGGTTATGAATGAAATCCCCACCAAGCACGCCGTACTGGAACCGCGTTTCGTAGGGCGCATCACGCGACGTCTTGGCATAGCTCGCCCGCCAATCGAAACCGAGCGCGCCGTCCATGAAGTCATGCTCGCCGGCCAGCTGGGTGGAGAACAGCTGGCGCACGAAGAATTCCGTGAAGTCATCGCGAATGATATTACCGCCGGCACCGAAATCAGGCCCGGCGCTGGTCCGGGCTTCCTTGGTCGTGCTGCGGACGTAGAAATTGGTCCACTTCAGCTCGTGATTGTCTCCGGTCAGCGACAACCCCGTGAGGAGGTTGAGCTGGACGTCGTTCTGGTTCGATTCAAAGGCCTTGCTGGTCGAAGGGACAAGCACCGCGCCCGAGAACTGGGCTTCTTCCTGGAAGCCCCGACGCGTGGTCCAGCTGTTGCCGTAGCCGCCCACCGCGATCACGCCCAAGGTGCCGAGGCTGCTGTCGCTGGAGAACCCGCCGGCGAGATCAAACCCGAAATTCACCGGTGTGGTTCCGCGCTGCAACAGACGAAGCGGCGCATTCACCAGGCTCTGGCCCATGGCCTGAAGTTGGGCGGTGGTGAAATTCGCCCGGTTGATTTGACGACCGGTTCCAAAAGCCAGAGCGATCGGACCGGGAACGTCCCGGGTGCCGTCGTCAAAACCGGTGAAGTCGGTGCGCGATCCGAAATACACCAGGCTTTCGTCGTTGGTCGTCTCGGTGTTGGCCCCGATCGAGGATGAGAAGGTGAAGAACGGTTCGCGCGGGGCGTCCACGGTCCGCAGGTCGATCACGCCGCCGCCGAACTCGCCCGGGAAATTGGCCGAATAGGTCTTTTGAACGGTCACGCTTTCGAGGATGTTGGCCGGGAACAGGTCCAGCGGAACCACCCGCTGGAGCGGCTCCGGGCTGGGCAGGGGCGAACCGTTCAGCAACGCCGAGGAATAGCGCTCACCGAGGCCGCGCACATAGATGAAGCGTCCCTCGACGATCGTCAGGCCCGTCACGCGGGTCAGAGCCTGGGCGGCGTCGGAATCGCCGGTCCGTTGCAGGTCTTCGGCGGTGAGGAAGGCCGCGACCTCCGCGCTCTCGCGGTTGGGTTCCGGGATGAAGCGGCCCAGAACGATGATCTCTTCCACCTCGGTGGTTTCGACGGACTGCGGATCGGCCTGGACGGCGGGCACCTGGACGGCCGGCGTCTGGGCGGTCGGAGCCGGCGGCGTTTGAGCGAAGGCCAGCCCCGGCGCGATCAACGCGCTGGTGGCCAGAAGTACCCCGGTAAGGGTCAGGGAAATCGTCTTCATGATCTGCGCCTTGAAGGGTTCAACGGAATACCGAAAGCCGGTGGCGACCCGGTTGGGTCGCCACCACGCATCCGTCGTCAGCAGGTCGAGCCGGACGTCAGGCCGCAGGTCCAGCCCTGCCACCAGGTGTCGGCGGCGTTCTGGACGGCGCCGATGTAGGTCACCGCCGTGAAGAACGGGAAGACCGCCGGGGCGTTGGCCGGCACCACGGCCGTCTCGTTCGCGCCGTTGATGAAGTTCAGCGCCTGGTTGGTGATGGTGACGCCTGCGGTCGGCGCGGTCGTCGTCGAGGTTCCGGCCGCCGTGTTGTTCGTCCCCGCTGTGAAGGCAGCGGTCGAAAGGGCCATGTTGGCCGGACGGTAGGACAGCGGGCAGGACATGAAGACCGAGTTGAAAATCACGCCGCTGGTGGCGGTGTCGGTATCGTTGATGGCCATACAGCCCGCCAGCGAACCGGCCTGCCCCGTGAACACCGAGTTGATGATCGTCGCGTCGGTGCCCGTGTCGAAGTGAGCGACCGTGTGGGCGTCCGTCGGCGAGTTGCGGCCGACCAGCGTCCAGTTCGAAATCCTCGGTTGCGAGACGTAGCGCGTGGCCAGCGGCGTGGCGGTCGGGGCCGAAGAGAACTCGAAACCGGCCGAGCGGCTGGTCGAGCCCGGCGCGCGCTGGGTGACGATGCCGAACTGGGCACCCCCGCGCCAGCCGGTATCGGTGTCCAGGCCATCGTCGTCAGCGCCGTTGATGACGATGTGGCGCAGGTTGACGTTGCCACCGAAGATTTCGATGCCGTCGTCGGAGCTGTTGTAAACCTGGATGAACTCAACGGTGGTGCCCGAGCCGACGCCGCCCATGGTCAGGCCCTGCAGCTCATTGCCCGGCGAGATTTCGAAGCCCGAGAACTTGATCTGGATGTAGCGCAGGCGGCCCGAGTTGTCGGTTGGCGTATTGCCGCCGAAGGCGGCGCTGGTGCCCTCGACCGTACCCGTGCAGGTCACCGGCAAGACCAGCGGAATCAGCGAACAGTTCGCCTGCGGCGCGCGGCCGGCCAGGACGATACCGCCCCATTGCCCCTGCGAGTTGGCGGTGGTGGTGCCTTCGACGTTCTGGCGGCTGGTGAAGATGATCGGATTGGTCGCGGTGCCCTCGGCGAAAATTTGCGAGCCGCGGTTGACGACCAGATAGTCCGAGCCGCTCGAGGCGAAGACGCGGACACCCGGCTCGATGGTCAGAATGCCCTGGACGCTGCCGGGGATCGGCGCGCCGGCATCCACACCGCGGTCAGTACCCACTTCGGTGCGGCCGCTGATCGAATAGATGGTGCCGGCGCGAACCGACAGGGTCAGGGCGCCCGAAATGGTGGACGGCAGCTGGCAGACGCGCAGTGTGCTGGCGGCGACGGTGCCGACATTGGCCAGACCCGCCGGGCAATCAGCAGCCGGGGTGCCGGGGGGGGGCGGGATCGTACCGCCGCCGCCGCCGCCGGTGCCGCCGCCGAAATCACCTTCGCCGGGCGAGGCGACCTCGGCCGAACTGCAAGCGGCGAGAGCCAGGGCGCTGGCGCCGAGCGCGAGCAGGGTGGTCAATTTAAAGCGGTTCATCATTCTCACCGTGTCTGATCCAAAGGATTTCACGGCAGGTTCTTCGGGTGCCCATGCCCCCAACCGCGACAAAATCGCCCCCGCCTGCCCGGGCCGTTCGTAAAAGGTGGATATGACAAGGGGGCCGCCGAACCGTGACGTTTAGCGGCCAGTTCCATGAAGTTGTTTTCGCTGATCCATGACATACCGTCCGGATACGGCGGACCTGTCATGAAGCCGAAACAGTGACTTCGAGCCTTGGCCTTGCGACGCACCGACCGGGCGCATATCGGCAGTGGCGTGGCTTTTGGGAGTGCGCGTGGACGTCGACATCGCCTTGACCACCGCAGCTCTCGCCGGAGCGGGCCTGCTGGTCGGCAGCTTTCTGGGACTGGTCAGTCTGCGGCTTCCCGCCGGCGGCGGCGTGGTGACCGGCCGCTCGCGCTGCGGCGGATGCCGACGGGACCTGGCGCCGTGGCGCATGATCCCGGTGCTCAGCTGGGCTATCGCGCGCGGCCGGTGTGGTGACTGTGGCGCCCCCATACCCGTCCGCTACCCGGTGATAGAAAGCGTGGCCGGGCTGATCGGTGTCTGGGCGGCGCTGACCCAGGCCGATCCCGTCGGCGCGGTCCTGACCGCGCTGCTGGGATGGCAGCTCCTCTTGCTCGCCGTCGTGGACGCGGAACATTTCTGGCTGCCCGACGCGCTGACCTTCCCACTGGCGGCGAGCGGCCTGGCGGCGGCGCTCTCGCTGCCGGGCGTGACGGCGATCGACAGCCTGATCGGGGCGGCGGCCGGTTTCGGCGGGCTGTGGGCGATCGCGTGGCTCTACCGGCGCCTGCGCGGCAGGGACGGACTGGGCGGCGGCGACCCCTTCATGCTCGGCGCCGGCGGCGCGTGGGTCGGATGGATCGGCCTGCCGTCGGTTCTGCTCTGGGCCTCGGCGGCGGCGTTCAGCCTCGTCGCGGCCCGCCTGCTGCTTCGCCGCCAGGTTTCGGGCCAGGATCGCTTGCCGTTCGGCGTCTTTCTGGCCATCGGGATCTGGTGCGTCTGGCTATGGGGGCCGCTGGGCCTGTAGCGGCCGAACACTGAGTGGCCGCAAGCCTGTCGGCGGATCAATCCACCCGTCACCGTGGCTGTGACATCGACCTCAGCAAGGCCTTCCGGGTCTAAAGCTTGCCTCCCCAAGCCCCGAAGACTGAAAAGGGCGGAGCCTCGCGGCTCCGCCCTTCCTGTCTTCAGCCTTGGCGATCAGCGGACGCCGGCCATGCCCTTCTTGAGAATGGGCGAGATCAGCAGCAGTAATACCCCGACCCCGACCCCGACCCATCCGATGGTACCGAAGATGGAGCCATAGGTTGCCAGAGCCAATTCCGGACTGGTCACCACGCCCGCGACCGTATCGGTCGCGGTCGCCTGGGCGATGACGCCGGCGGCGATATGGGCGACCGAGCTGGACAGGAACCAGACCCCCATCATCATGCCCACCACGCGGTCCACCGACAGTTTGGTGATCATCGACAGGCCCACGGGCGACAGACAAAGCTCGCCCATGGTGTGCAGGAAGTAGGTCAGGAACAGGAACAGCAGCGGAACGCGGAAGTCCACATTGGCCGCATTCGCCGCCGCCCAGGTCAGCACCAGGAAGCCGGCACCCACGAACATCAGGCCCATCGAGAATTTGACCGGTGTGGATGGCTCCAGATTGCGCCGGGCCAGCCAGACCCACAGGGCCGCGAGAAGCGGGCCGAAGATCACGATGATGCCGGGGTTGAAGGTCTGGGTCTGGGCAGCGTTGAACCAGCTGGGCATCTCCGTCGACTGATCGGCGAACAGGGTCAGGGATGAGCCCGCCTGTTCGAACAGGGCCCAGAACAGGACCGAGAAGAAGATCAGCACCTGGGCCACCAGCATACGGCTTCGCTCGGCCCCTTTCAGCTTGATTACCGTGTAACCGACCACCACGGCGAAGATGATGCCTGCAAGCCAGGGCAAGATGCTGGCGATCAGCTCATGCCGTTGCATCAGCAGCCAGGTCGGGAACACCGCGATCAGGCCGCCGATCCAGAAGATGGCCTCGAACGGCAGGCCGAGGAAGGACCTGCGGCTGAGGCGCTCAGGCTCACGCGGCTCGCCCCGGCCCTCGAGCCAGCTCTGGCCGAAGATGAAGGTCGCAAGGCCAAACAGCATACCAATACCGGCCAAGCCGAAACCATAGGCCCAGCCATACTCGATCCCAAGCCATGCGCACAGGCTGGTGGCCAGCACGGCGCCCAGGTTGATGCCGACGTAGAACAGGGTGAAGCCCGCGTCGCGCCGAGGGTCATTCGCGTCGTAGAGAGAGCCGACCACGGTCGAGATGTTGGCCTTGAGAAAGCCCACGCCCACGATAATGAGCGATAGCGCCAGGAACAACGTCGGTTCGGCGTCGAGATCGCGTTCCGTTCTGAGTGTATAGCCGCCTGCCGGGATGGTGGCCGGGAAGCCCGAGGCCTGGGCCACCACTATATTAGCCGCCGGGTCAGCCGCCCCGACCGGGGTCTGGCCAGTCATCGCCTCCGCCACGCCCACCGCCGCGCTATCGGCCGAAAGGGCTGCCGAGGGCTCGGTGCCCAAGGTCGCAGCTTTCGTACCGACCGTTTCCAGCTGGACGGTGCTGATGCCCTCGGGCGTGACGCGAATGGGCACCCGCTCGTCACCATTGACGGCGAATATCTGGCGATCAGTGTCGCGGCCTTCGACTTCCAGCCGGTATTCCGTGCCGCCCACGGTCAGGAACTCGCGCGCCCCCGTGCCCTCGAACGCCATGGTGAAGTGTCCCGCCACCAGCAGTACTGCACCGATGATCACCGCCTTGCGCGATCCAAGATATTTGTCGGCCAGCATGCCGCCGACGACCGGCATCAGATAGACCAGCGCGCCATAGGCGGCGTAGATCCCCTGCGCCTCGGCCGGACCGAAAAGGAAATGCTGCGTCAGATACAGCACGAGCAGCGCCCGCATGCCGTAGAAGGAGAATCGCTCCCACATCTCGGTCAGGAACAGGATCACCAGCCCCCGCGGGTGTCCCAGAAACGTCTTGCGAGGACTGGCTGAAACAGCGCCCCCATTGTCCGTCGTACTCAACGGCTCACTCCCATAATGCTGCGCCCCACCTGACGCGCCAAGGGCGCATAAGCAGCACGCGGACGAAGACCCGACAAGGGTTAAGGCTAATTTGTCGTCAACCGAGCCCGTCTGGATAGGGCGAGACCGGCCGGGATTGCAGGATGAAACACCTTAAAGAGAGCGCCGATTCGATGACGACGCGACGCCAGCTGTCGATCGGTTCCGGTGCGGCACTGGCCCTGGGTGCCTGCCAGGGCTCCAAGCCTGGCGGGCTGGTCCGACGTTGCCCTGTTCGGCGTCGAGACCTCGACCGGCCCCGGCTGCGTTCAGGCCTTGAGTTAGGGTCGGACTTCATCGAGGTTGGCGAGATGACAAACATGCACCTGATCTCCCTCGCCTCCGCCCTCATCCTCGGACTGGCGACGGGTCCGGCCGCCGCCCAAGACGCGCCGCGCTGGTCCTTCGCCATCCATGGCGGCGCGGGCGTCATCGAGCGGGCCAATCTGTCGCCCGAGCAGGACACCGCCTATCGGGCCAGTTTGACTCGCGCGCTCGAGGCCGGATCGGCCGTGTTGGCGGGCGGGGGCTCGGCCCTCGACGCCGTCCAGGCCGCGATCGAGATCATGGAGGACGATCCGCTGTTCAACGCCGGACGCGGGGCCGTCTTCACCGCAGCGGGTCGCAACGAACTGGACGCCGCCGTCATGAATGGCAGCGATTTGACCGCCGGATCGGTCGCGGGCCTGACCACCACCCGCCACCCTATCGCCGCCGCGCGGGCAGTGATGGAGCGGTCGCCGCACGTGATGCTGATTGGCGAGGGGGCCGACACCTTTGCCGCCTCGGTCGGGCTGGAGCAGGTCGACCCGGCCTTCTTCTTCACCGAGCGCCGCTGGCGGGGGCTGGAGACGGCGCTGCGGGCGCAGAACCTCCCGATCCCGGCCCGGCCCGCAGGTGCACCGGGCCCGCAGGCCGAGACTCGCCTGTCCACGCCGCCGCTGAACGAGCGCAAATTCGGCACCGTGGGCGCGGTCGCCCTCGACAGCCAGGGACGCCTCGCCGCGGGCACCTCGACCGGCGGCATGACGGCCAAACGCTGGGGTCGCGTCGGCGACGTGCCGGTGATCGGTGCGGGGACCTATGCCTCCAACAGGGACGGTTGCGCGGTATCGGCGACGGGCGACGGTGAATTCTACATCCGGGCCAGCGTCGCGCGCGATATCTGCGCCCGCATCGCCTTGGGGGCCACCACCCAGGCCGCCGCCCAGGCCGAGGTGGACGACGCCCTGTCGCTGGGCGGGACCGGGGGCGTGATCGTCATGGACCTGGCGGGGCGTCCCAGCTTCGCCATAACCACGTCCGGTATGTATCGGGGCGCGGTGTCGTCAAGTGAGCCCGCAAGGGTCGCCATCTACGGGGACGAGGTCCTGCGGCCATGAACGAGGGCTCCGCCATCGATCTGGCCTGGAAATTCGCCGGCTTCTCCGATCACTGGCGCCCGCGCGTCGCAGCCCGGCTGAACGGTCAGGACGTTCGGCTGGTCAAGGTGAAGGGCGTCTTTCCCTGGCACAGCCATGCCGAGGCCGATGAGATGTTCCTGGTCTGGAAAGGCCGCTTCCGGGTCGAGTTTCGCGACCGCATCGAGACGCTGGAGCCCGGCCAGTTCATCGTCGTGCCGCGCGGGGTCGAGCATCGCACGGGCGCCGACGAGGAGGCCGAGGTGCTGATCTTCGAGCCGTCGGATGTCATCAACACCGGCGACGCGCCCGCTTCGGCCTTCACCGCCCCTCAAGGCCAGATGATCTGATGGCGACCACCGACCACCCCGGCGTCATCGCGCCGCCGCCGCTGATCTATCTCGGCTTCCTGCTGGCCGGCTGGGGGCTGGCCGAGCTCGGCGCACGGCCGGAAGCCCTCGAGGCGGGCTTCGGCTGGCTCGCTGCGGACTTCGGACTCGAAATGCCCATCCGGCGCGGCGCGGCCTTGACCCTGATCGTCGGCGGCCTGGTGCTGGACGGGATGGCGGCGGGCCTGTTCCGGCGCCGCGGCACGGCGGTCGAACCGTGGAAGCCGTCGACCGTCCTGATCATCGAGGGCCCCTATCGCTTCAGCCGCAATCCGATCTACCTCGGCTTCGCCGTCACCTACGCCGGCCTGGGCATCGCCATGGACAGCTGGGTCGCGCTCATCCTTCTGGCCCCCTGCCTGCTGGTGGTTGACCGATTCGTCATCCAGCGCGAGGAACGCTATCTCGCCGCCAAATTCGGGGGCGCCTATGACGCCTATCGCCAAGCGGTCCGCCGATGGCTGTGAGCGACGACGAGCTTTCGGCCATGGCCATCGAGGAACTTGATCAGGCCTGCGGCCTGATCTGGCCCGAGCTGGTGAAGATTACGCCGTGGGGCGACAGTTTCGTCGGCACCGCCCCCTCCGGCCGCGAGGTCGAGATCGAGCGCCGCTACCTGTGGGCCCTCTCTCCCGAAGGCGCGATCGCCGTCGAGGTCGAGGTCCGTGACCCGGGGGCCCGCACCGGCGCCGAAGCCAGGGCGCTGATCACCCCGCCGCGCTGATCGCTCGCTTCAGGCGCGAGACCGTCGCGCCGTTAATATTTGTCGTTACCAAGCCAAACCTTCAGGGCAAGATGCGCGCGGTGCCGGCGGTGGGATGTTGGGCCATCAGGGGAACGGCGATGAGATACGAGACCGGTTTCGCCGCCGTATCGGCCATGACGCCGCTGGACCCACCGGTGTACGTCGGCGCCGAGCCGTTCGTTCTGGGCGCGATCCTGCTGGGGCTGATCTTGGCCTGCGTGTTCGGCTGGCTGGTCGGGGGCTGTATGGCGAAGTCCGGAGGCCAGCGGCAAAAGCGATCTGGACCGCCGTGGACGTCGCGGCCGCCAGCGTGACCATAGCCTCCGTCCACCCCCAGACCACAGCGGCGCTTCACGCGCCCGACGCCGCTGCGGACAAGCCCGTGAAGCGCAAGACGGACACAGACGAGCGCAACAACGCCCTTCGCCTGGCCGTCGTCGGCTTCAACGATCACTGGCGCCACCAAAAACACCGCGAGGACGAGATGAGCGCCGTGGTCAATGAACTTTGTGATCCCGGCCCAAAGCCCAAGACCACGCCCAGCTCTGGCGCACATCACTGACGGGCGACGGTTTCCCCGCTGAATAAAACCGCTTAAGCCTTGAGCCATGAAACTCGCCTCACTCAAGCACGGCCGCGACGGTCGCCTCGTTCTCGTCTCCAGCGACCTCGCCTGGTTCACCGACGCCTTCCTGATCGCTCCGACGCTGCAGGCGGCTCTGGACAATTGGGAGCGGGTCGAACCCGACCTGCGGGCGCTGGCGGAAAGTCTTGAACACGGCGGCGTGCCGCGCGGCCGCTTCCATGAGCGCGAGGCCGCCTCGCCCCTGCCTCGCGCCTACCAGTGGGCAGACGGCTCGGCCTATGTGAACCACGTCGCCCTGGTGCGGCAGGCGCGCGGCGCCGAAATGCCCGACAGCTTCTGGACCGACCCGCTGATGTACCAGGGCGGCTCGGACGGTTTTCTCGCCCCGCGCGACCCCATTCCGCTGGCGGACGAAAGCTGGGGCTGCGACCTCGAGGCCGAAGTGGTCGTGGTCACCGGCGATGTGCCCCAAGGCGTCAGCCGCGAAGAGGCCCTGACCCACATTCGCCTGGTCGGTCTGGTCAACGACGTCAGCCTGCGCAACCTGATCCCGGCCGAACTGGCGAAGGGCTTCGGCTTCGTCCAGTCCAAGCCCGCTTCGGCCCTGTCGCCGGTCTTCGTCACGCCGCGCGCGCTCGGCGACCGCTGGGCCGACGGCAAGCTGATGGGTGAACTTTCTGTCCAGCTGAACGGCGCGGACTTCGGCAAGGCCGACGCCGGCGTGGACATGATTTTCGATTTTGGGACCCTGATCGCGCACCTGGCCAAGACCCGCGCCCTGTGCGCCGGGACGATCATCGGCTCGGGCACCGTATCCAATCGCGACGCGGACGGCGGCCCCGGCAAACCCGTGTCCGAAGGCGGCATGGGCTATTCCTGCATCGCAGAGGTCCGCACCGTCGAGACTCTCCTGCGTGGCCAGGCCGAGACGCCCTTCCTCAAGGCCGGCGACACCGTCCGCATCGAAATGCTCGACGACGCCCACCGCTCCATCTTCGGCGCCATCGAACAGACGGTGCAAGCGGCCTAGGTCGTCCGGATTACCTGGGCGGCGAACCGCTCCATCTCTTCTTCCTGCGGCGACATCTGGAGCAGAAGCAGGTCCAGACCGGCGGCCTCGAATTCGGCGATCCGTTCACGGACGGCTTCCGGCGTGCCGACGAAACCTGGCCGCAAGCCCCGGTTCGAGACGCTGTATTCGCGGATCTTCAGCTCCCGCTCCAGCTCGGTGCCCGACAGCCACTGGTCGAAATTGGCGAAGCCGGGAGGCGGAGTCCCTTCGGCCAGGCCGGGAATGGTGGTGATCCGCTCAAGCTCGCGGTCTGCCTCGGCTTGGGTGTCGCGCACCACCGCATAGCCCGCCATGCCGAATTGCATCGGCGGCAGGCCGAAGCTCTCGCGGCGCCCCTTCATGTCGGCGACCTTGGCGGCGATATGCTCCGGCTCGTCGCCGTGCATGACATAGGCGTCGCAGTGTCTGGCGATCAGGGTCTTGGCCGCCTCGGACTCGCCGCCGGCGTAGATGGCAGGTCGGGGCCGCGCCGCCGACGCGGTCGGCTTCGGCTCTACGATCGCGTCCTTCAGCGTGTAGTATCGGCCCTCGAAATCTGTACGTTCTTCCGTCCACAGACGATTCACGACCTGCAGCCACTCGCTCGTCCGGCCATAGCGGTCGTCGTGCTGGTCGAACTGCAGGCCATAGCTCTCGGCCTCTTTCGCCCACCAGGACGACACGACGTTCAGCGCCAGACGACCGCCGGAGATCTGGTCGATATTGGCCGCCGCCTTGGCGAACAGGGCCGGCTGGTGAAAGTTCGGGCGCACGGCCACCATAAGCTCGATGGTCTTGGTCACCGCCGCCAGCGCCGCCGCACTGGACCAGGCGTCCAGGGCCGGGGCCTGAATGCCCTTGATGTCGTTCAGGTTCAGCTCGGCGATCAGGGTCAGGTCCCAACCAATCTCTTCGGACCGCCTGACCAGCCGCGACAGGTTTTCCCACGACGCCTGGCGCTCATCGTCGATGTTCCTCAACCAGCCGCCGAAGACGGGAGCCCAATAGCCGTACCTCATGCCGCCTTCGCCTTTTCTTCGTTGATGACGCCGACCAGCCAGTCGACCAGATTGTCATGTGGGTCGAAACCCAGCACATCCATCGGCTTCGCCACGAAATTCGACAGGGCGTTGATGTCGTAGAACTGCACGGAGCCGTCCCGCTCATCGATCAGATATTCGACCGAGCCGACCTCGACCTCGCCCGCCGCCACGATCGCCTCGACCGCAGCGATGATCCCGGCGGGGGGCTCGACCCGGGTCATGCCCAGCACCGCCGATCCGGGTCGGATCAGGCAGGCGTCCGCCGGACACAGGTCGAAGGCGTCGCCGGGGCTCTCGACCTCCAGCGCATAAAGGTATTTGCCGTTCAGGGTCTCGACGCGGGTGATGCCGCCGCCCTGCCGGGGCGCGTATTCCTGGATCAGGGCGATGCCGTTGACTCCCATCGGGGCCGTGCCCGCGCGTGTGGCCTCGGCCAGTTCGGCGGCCGTGTCATAGCGGACGATCCCCGATCCCGACCCGCCGACGTCGACCTTGACCAGCACCGGGAAGCGCAGTCCCTCTGCCGCCTTCGGCAGGTCCGCCTGGCGATGCGCGGCGCGCGTCTGGGGCCCCTTGAAGCCCAGCCGCGCGATCAGGCTCAGTTGCCGGGCCTTGGAGGTGTCGATCGCTAGGGCCGCCGCATTGACCACCCGCGTTCCCTGTCCCCGCCAATGTTCGAACAGGCTCTGGGCATAGAAGATCGGATGTTCCGGATCACGCAGGAAGGACGACATCGCCACCCGGCTGAACACCACCCGCGCCGGGGCCGGGGACCCGGCCGGATCGAAGCCGTGCCCCGCCAGCGGGACCTTCACATAGGACACCCCATGTCGCTCCAGCGCCGCGAACAACGGCTCGAACCATTGGGGGTGCTCATAGACGACGGCCAGGTCAGGAAGATCGCTCATGTCTTCGCAGATGCGTTACACCACGATGAAACACAAGAGGCGAGTTGCCGCTTTGGACGCCCCTTTGCCGGATTGACCTGATCGGACCGCCCACGCTACCAAGCGCGCTTGCCGAGACGAACGACACGGCCTGTGCGGGCGTGGTGGAACTGGTAGACGCGCCGGACTCAAAAACCGATTTCTCTTTCCTGGGTCAGCCTGCCGCACCCGTTCGGATTTCGGTCGTGGGCGTGGTGCCTTCGCGACTCCGCTGCTCGTCTGCCCGCAAACGGTTGAAACGAGCCTAGGTGCGCTATAGGAGCAGAGCGCGCTGACGCCTGTGCGGGTGTGGTGGAATTGGTAGACGCGCTGGATTCAAAATCCAGTTCCGAGAGGAGTGCCGGTTCGACCCCGGCCACCCGCACCATTCGGCAAAGGGCGTCTCTTCTGCGCCATAAACGGTTATTCGGCCTTCGCCGAAAACGCGACATTCAGGTCGGGCTTGGAAAGGCGTCTAAACGTCCGCTTTCGGGCTCGGTGCTGAAGGCTGGGTTCGACCCGTAGCGGAAGTTGAGGCCCGCTTTAGACTTCAAGCATGACCGATTTTGATCCCAAGAACCCAAACGACGCTTGGCAGTTGAAGTCGTCGAACGCCGTTTGGCGTTTCGGACTGAACCGCCCCGGGTTTCCCGGAGGCCGATTGGGTTAAGTTACGCGGCGATGGGAACGGGGTCCAGTGCCGCGTAGACACATTTTGGACGCGGCGAGGCTCCTTGCGCCCCTGCGCCTTCACCCCTGAACCTCTTGCACGAGTTGCAGCGTCTGGAGCCGCTTCAGCAGCGTGTCGGCCTTCTCTTCTGGAAGAGGCAGGTCCCGAATGAGGGCTGGCCACAGATCGAGGGCTCGCCTGACGACCGCGCGAACCTCGCCCTCGGCGCGGTCCGCGTCAACGTCGAGGAATTTCGCCACCCGGCGGAATTTGGCCAGCCCGATGGTTTCGAAGGTCTTGGATCCAACGAACTCCAGGGCGAGGTTATCGCGAGGCGCATAGAGGACCGTCGGCACGATGTCGTAGGCCGGTGAGAGTCTGGGGCTCACCCCGTCCTCGAACCTGAACGACCAGTTCTTCAGATGGTTGTCCCCGTTGCCGATCAGGATGTCGGCGGCGACCCTTCTCAGTCCTTCCACCACGTCGTTGCGGCGATCGACAGAGAACCGCCGGACCATGTTCAGGACAGTGTCGGTGTTGGCCATGGTGTATTTGCGCTCGCCCACGGCGCCGAGAATCTGTGCGGCGTCCTCGATGTGAATGCGTCCGGCCTCGGTCCGATCGAAGCGATCGACGGCTAGCGCGTACTCGCCCGATTCAAGGAAGACTTCCGGGACGCCCTCAATGGCGGCAACCGGGATCAGTTTCACCGTTGCGATGTTGATCCCTGCAGCGCGGCAGAGGGTCATAGCAGCGTATTCCGCTTCGGGCAGGCCAGGATAGGCGGCCGTCGGCGCCTTCAGAATGATGCGGCCCTCCCCACTGCCCCCCGGCATGGTGAGCCGGTCTCCATGGGCGACGACGTTGAACTTCAGTTGCACGCCGGCCAGGGAGAACTTCACAACGCCTTCGGGCACAGGGGCCCGGACGCCGGCGACCTGTTCCCAACGAATGGGGCCGAGGTCGGTGCCCATGCTGGTTTCCGGCACGACCACGACGGCGCCAGCAAGGTCGGCGCCGAGCCGCGCGAGAACATCGAAATAGTCGTGGTCGCCCGGTCCCATCTCGCGTTCAACGAGGTCCCGCAGAGCGCCTTCCGGGAGCAGGCCGGAGAACCATGGAGGCAGGAAGCCCGGATAGGCGATCTTGTCCGCGCGGTTGGTCAGACGCGCCTGGGTTTCCCGCTCGCCCCGTACGTCCACCCAGCCCAGACTGAGGATCGGACGACCCGGGGTGCGCAGATAATGGTCATCAACGACGAAGGTGACGGCGCCGCTGCCGTCGCGGACAAGGGATCCGACCCGCGCGCGAGCGCCGGTGGCGCTGAGAAGATATACGGCGAGAACTGCGGCGGAGCGCGCCATCAGCGGGACTCCTTGTCGGTGTCTTCCTCGGTGCCGAGATCGATGAAGAATTCATCGAATACGGAGGGAGGCGCGGGTTCGAGCGACATTGTCGCGTCCCGGCTTCCGCCCATGGCCTGCATAATCTGGTCGGACTTCTCGCGGGGGACCAGGACGAGTTCCATCTGCAGCACTTCGGCGATGTCCTGCAGCAAGCCGAGCCGATCCTGTTTGCGGGCGTCCTCGTCGAGGCTGCGCAAGAGTTCGGAGATGCGCGCGGGGGACCGATGAACCCAAGCCGCCAATACGGTCTGGGTCATCTCGCGATCGAACAATCGCTCTCTTATCTGGCCCGATAGGCTGAACATTACGTCATCCCGTAATTTTTCTACGATAATCCGTATAAACGGAATATCGGCAAGAATCTACCGCTTAAGCGTAATATCCTCTTGAAATTACGCTTAAGCGTAAAATAGCCGCAAATCTGGTACTCGCTTGCGGTTAATAGAGCCGCTTCAAACCGCCGGCCGTCTGGCTATGGCGGCACGCCGCAGTCCAGGCTTCCAAGTCGGCGAAGGCATAGCGAACCGCCTTGCCGAACTTATAGAAGGCTGGCCCTGTCCCCTTGGCGCGATAGCACTCCAAAGAATGCGGGCTCAACGCCAGAAATCGCCCGGCTGTCTCCGTCGTTACGAACGGAGCGAGCCCGAGATTACCGACCATCAATGCACGCGCAACGAGGTCCGGGGAGGGCCAACGGCTTTTAGCCATGGTTCGCTCCCTTCAACGGCTTGCGGGGAGTACGCAGTTTTCCTGCACGCCTGAGCGGCCTGTAAGCGCCGAACGCGGTCCTCGGTGGCGGCAGTGAAAGCGCTGACCGTTTGAGGGAGGGCAAATCACGCGCCTCCACCTGCGTCGTTTCGCTCATGCTCCGTCGAAGGTCCGCAACCTGACCCGGACCTTCGACCCGCGCGGCCTTCCGCTCCCTGACGATTGTGGATCCGACCATCCGAAGGTGCACGAACTCCTTGAGCTCTCAATCTGGTCCGAGGGCCAGGTCTGGTGCAGCCCCGAACGCCACAGCGCCGTTACGGGCGTGATGAAATGCCAGATCGACTGGCTGCCCCTGAGCAGCGGCGGCGTGAGGCCGACCCAGGGCCGGACCCTGGCCGTCATGCAGGTCTCCGGCGGCTCCCAGTCTTTCAACGCCGTCAACGGCCTGCGCTTGCTCGGCCGGTGGATGCGGATGATCGCCATTCCCAACCAATCCTCGGTCGCCAAGGCATGGCAGGAGTTAGAAGACGCAGGCCGGATGAAGCCCTCGGCCTTCTATGACCGCATCGTTGACGTGATGGAGGAGCTGGTGAAATTCACCCTGCTGACCCGCGATCGGTCGGATTATCTGGTCGATCGCTACAGCGAACGGCGCACGACCGGCCGGGTCGTCGAGGACGATCGTATCGTCGCCGCCGTCCTCAAATCGGCCGGCTGAGTCACTCATTGGGGATTATACCGCCGAGATTCTCCGCATAACCGGTTGCGCGGGAGCGGGGGCATCCGCATCTGGCCTCGATGACCCTGCCCGCCGTCTCTGACCCCAACACCGCGATCAAGGGGCCGGGCTTTCGCGAATTCGTCTGCCTGATCGCCATGATGATGGCGCTGAATGCGCTCGCCATCGACGCCATGCTCCCGGCGCTCCCCGCGATCGGCGACGCCTTGGGCGTCGCGACCGAGAACAGCCGCCAGTGGATCATCACCGCCTATCTGCTCGGCTTCGGCGCGGCCCAGCTGATCTACGGCCCGCTGGCCGACCGCTATGGCCGCAAGCCGGTGCTGATGGTCGGCCTGACGCTTTATGTGCTGTTCAGCATCCTGGCAGCCTTCGCTCCAAGCTTTGAGCTGCTGATCGCGGCCCGCGTCGGCACCGGCCTCGGGGCTGCGGCGCTGCGGGTTCTGGCGGTGTCGATAGTGCGGGACCGCTACAGCGGACGGACCATGGCCCGGGTGATGTCGCTCAGCTTCCTTGTCTTCCTCGGCGTGCCCATTTTGGCGCCGGCCCTGGGCCAGCTGATCCTGACCGTGGCGCCCTGGCCGTGGATCTTCGGCGTGCTGGCCGTCGCCGGCTCGGCCTTCATGCTGTGGGCGGCCCTGCGTCTTCCAGAGACGCTGCACGTCGAGCACCGCATGCCGATCAAGGTCGGCCGCATCAGCGCCGCCTTTCGCGAGGCCGTCACCCATCGCGTATCGATCGGCTACACCCTGGCCATGACCGCCATATCGGGCACGCTGTTCGGCTTCATCAACTCCAGCCAGCAGATTTTCTTCGACGTCTTCGAAGCCCCGCAACTGTTCACCGCCGTCTTCGCCGGCATCGCCGCAGGCATAGCGGTGGCCAGCCTGCTGAATGCCCGGCTGGTCGAAAGGCTGGGCTCACGGCTGATTTCGCACACCGCCCTGCTGGCCTTCATCGCCTGCGGGGGCGTGCATCTCGCGGTCACGGCCACGGGGCAGGAGACGATATGGACCTTCGCGATCCTGCAAGGGCTGACGATGTTCTTCTTCGGCCTGATCGCGGGCAATTTCGGCGCCATGGCGATGGAACCGATGGGGCACATCGCCGGCACCGCCTCGTCGGCCCAAGGCTTCATCTCGACCATCGGGGGGTCTCTGCTGGGCTTCCTGATCGGTCAGCAGTTCAACGGCTCGGTTACTCCGATGGCGCTGGGCATCACCGTCCTGGGCGTGGCCGCCCTGGGCTTCGTCCTGCTCGCGGAACGCGGTCGGCTGTTCACCGCCCGAAACGCCAGTGTCGCCACCGCCTCTTGATCTTTTTGCCGTCCGCAGGCGTTGTCCCGGCGGGAACGAATACGACCCGCGATAGCCGGAACGGCGACGGGTCGATGCAAGATGGGAAACGCCTGATGATCCGCACGCTCGGCCTGGTCTCCGCCCTGGCGCTCACAACGGCTTTGGGAGGATGCGCCATGATGACCGCGCCGGGCTCCGACATGCCGCCCGTCCCGGCTTCGGCCGTCCAGTTTGAATACGTCCGCGACGTCCATTCTCATGCGCGCCCCGAAATCGCGCGGGTCAAGCATGTCGCGCTGGACCTCGCCGCCGACTTCGACGCCGGCATCCTGGCTGGAACCGCCGCCCTCGACATCCAGGGCGCGCAGGGCGCCAACGAGATTATCCTCGACGTCCGCAACCTCGATCTCCGGGGCGTCACGGACGCGAACGGCGGGCCGCTGCAATATGAGACGGGCGCGAACGACGCCCTGCTTGGCCAGCCCCTGACCATTCGTTTTCCTGCCCTGACGCAAGGCGAGACGCGTCGCATCGTGGTCGCCTATGCCACCCGCCCCGACGCTGCGGCCCTGCAATGGCTGACGCCGGCCCAGACCGCTGGCGGCCGGCAGCCCTATATGTTCAGCCAGGGCCAGGCGATCCTGACCCGGACCTGGGTGCCGACCCAGGACAGCCCGGGCATCCGCCAGACCTGGGACGCGCGCATCGTCGCGCCGTCCGAACTCAAAGTGGTGATGAGCGGCGAAGGCCTGGGGCAGAGCGAACCGGCGGGTCCCGGTCGCACGGCCTGGCGCTACCGCATGAGCAATCCGGTGCCGCCCTATCTGATCGCCATCGGCGTCGGCGACGTCGCGTTCCGGGCCATCGACGAGCGCACCGGCGTCTGGACCGAGCCGTCGATGCTGGCGGCCGCGCACGAAGAACTGATCCCGACCGCCGAAATGGTCGACGTGGCCGAGGCCCTGTACGGTCCGTATCGATGGGGCCGCTACGACATCCTCGTCCTGCCGCCCAGCTTCCCGTTCGGCGGCATGGAAAATCCGCGCCTGACCTTCGCCACCCCGACCATCATCGCTGGCGACCGCTCTCTGGTGAGCCTGGTCGCGCACGAGCTGGCGCACAGCTGGTCGGGCAATCTGGTGACCAACGCGACCTGGGCCGACTTCTGGCTCAACGAGGGCTTCACCGTCTATTTCGAGAACCGGATCATGGAGCAGCTTTACGGGCGCGATCGCGCCCTGATGCTCCAGTCCCTCGGCTGGGGCGACCTGCAATCGACGCTGGCCGACCTGCCGGCCGCCGACACCCGTCTGAAACTGGACCTGGCGGGTCGCGATCCCGACGAGGGCCTGACCGACATTGCCTATGAGAAGGGCGCGGCCTTCCTGCGGACCATCGAACGCACCGTCGGGCGCGAACGGTTCGACGGCTGGTTGAAGGGCTATTTCGAGCGCAATGCCTTCCGGCCGATGACGACCGAGCTGTTCCTGGCGGACATCCTGGGCAATCTGATCCAGGGCGACGCCGCGCTGGAGAGCCGGCTGATGATGGATGCCTGGATCTATCAGCCAGGCATGCCGTCAAACTGGCAGCCGCCAGTGTCGGACGCTTTCGCGCCGGTGGACGCGGCTGCGCGCGCCTTCTTCGCCGACAAGGGTCCGGCCTCGGCCGTTCCGTGGTCGGGATGGTCCACACAGGAGCGCCAGCGCTTCCTCGCTTGGCGGCCGGAAGGTCTGGCTGCCGGACGCGACTGGCTGACCGACGCGCAACTGGCCGATCTGGAATCTACCTTGAACCTGCGCCAGGAAGGCAATGCGGAACTGGTCTTCGCCTGGCTGCAGATCGCGGTTCCGCACCGCTATCAGCCCGCCGTGCCGACGCTTGAGCGGTTCCTGACCACCATGGGCCGCCGTAAATTCGTCCTGCCCCTGTTCACCAGCCTGTGGGCCGAAGGCGACTGGGGCCGGCCGATCGCCACCCGCCTCTACGCCCAGGCCCGCCCCGGTTATCACCCCGTGACGACCAATTCCGTCGATGCGGTCGTGGGACGGCCCTGAGGCATGATCGTTGACCGTCGAAGCCTGATCGCAGCGAGCGCCGCCCTGCCCTTCCTCGGCGGGGCGGCCGCAGCGACTGCGCAAGGCGCGGGCCATTCCTTGGCGGCTCTGGCCGATCCAGCGCGACCCGGCGCGGTCATGGGGCTTGGCGTCATCGCTCGCGCCAGCGACGGACGGGTAGTGATGGAGGCCGCCCACGGATCGGGCCGGCTCCAGCTGGACGGCGAAATACGGGTCCGACCTTTCGCGCTGGACACGCCCATGCGCATCGCCTCCATCACCAAACTGGCGGCGATGACGGCCCTGATGACCCTTGTCGAGCAGGGCCGGCTGTCGCTCGAGGACGACGCTGGCGAACTGGCCGGCTTCCCCTTGCGCCATCCGGGCCGGCCTGACCTGCGGATCACTGCGGCCATGTTGGCCAGCCACACCTCGGGTCTGCGCAACGGGCCCGGCTATCCGGTGCCGCTGGGTCGGTCGCTGGGCGACGTCTTCCAGGCGGGCGGTGTGGGTTACGACGGTGGCGGCTGGTTCTCGCCCATCGATGAGCCGCCCGGCTTCTTTGCCTATGCCGACGTCAATTTCGCCGTCTTGGCCCAGATTGCCGAGCGGATTTCAGGCGAACGGTTCGACCGGTTCGTCCATGGCACCGTGCTGGGGCCGTTAGGCCTCGACGCCGGTTTGAACTGGAGCGGGGTTTCGCACGCTGCCCGGCACCGCGCCTCCGCCGCCTGCCGCCTGATCGACGGCGACTGGACGCCCCAGGTCGATGCGACGGTTCCGCCCTCGCCCCAGATCCGGGTCACCACCGCAGCCGAGGCACCTGACCTTATCGCCGACGACTACCGGACCGGCCAGAACGGCTTTGTCTTCTCGCCTCAGGGCGGGCTGCGCGCCTCGGTCATCGACCTCGACCGTATGGCCCGGTCCTTCGCCGGTCATTCCGGGGTTCCGCAGGTGATCTCGCCGACGACGCTGGATCGCATGTGCACGCCGGTCTGGACCTTTGACCCCGCGCATCCGAACGGCCAACTTGACCGCGGCCTGATGCAGAGCTGGGGCCTGTCGGTGCACATTCCCACGGGACGCGACGGCGACGCCTTCTTCGGCCCGGGCTCGTCAGACTGGCGCGGCCATTTCGGTATCGCCTACGGTCTTCAATCCGGCCTGTTCTGGAACCAGCGCGACGGTCGGACCCTCGCTTACATGATCTCCGGCACGCCGCGCGACGCCGAGAGCCTGTCGGGCACCCGCTCGGCCGCCTCGCCGTGGGAGGAGGCCATCCTCAACGCCGCCCTTGCCGCGTGGGCCGGCCAGCATTGACGCTCCCGCCCATGTGACCGCCCGCGCCTTCCCTTCGTCGCCCCGCGCCCCTAGGTTCCGCCCGACAAGAACGGCCCCGACAAGGGTCACGACCGACACGCCCAGGAGACGCCCCATGCAAGACGCCCCTCAAAGCGACGCCGCCGCCCGCCTCGACACGGAAAACCCGCTCGGCGTCGACGGTTTCGAGTTCGTCGAGTTCACCGGCCCTGACCCGGCTTCGATGGTCGCCCGGCTTGAGCTGATGGGTTTCACCCAGACGCATGTGAACCCCGCCAACGACGCGGTCCGCCTGAAGCAGGGAGACATCACCCTTCTGGTCAACCGCTCGCACAAGGGCCAGGCGGGCGAGTTCGCCACCGAGCACGGCCCCTCCGCCAACGGCATGGCCTTCCGGGTCAGTGACGCCAAGGCCGCGTTCGAAGGTGCCGTGTCGCGCGGCGGCCGGCCGGCCGAAGGCCATGACGGCGGCGCGCTCGGCGGTGGCTATCCCTATATCCTGCAGGGCATTGGCGGCTCGTTGCTCTACCTCGTGGATCAGTATGGCGATGCGGGCTCGCTCTACGACGGCTGGGACGAGATCGAGGGATGGGAGGAGGCCGAGCGCAAGAATGCCGTCGGCCTGCACATGCTCGACCACCTGACCCACAATGTGCGTCGCGGCCAGATGCGCACGTGGTCCGGCTTCTACGGCGACGTCTTCGCCTTCGAGGAGCAGAAATATTTCGATATCAAGGGCAAGGCGACCGGCTTGTTCTCCCAAGCCATGATCGCGCCCGACCGGGCCATCCGCATCCCCCTGAACGAGAGCCAGGACGACAGCTCCCAGATCGAGGAATTCCTGCGCCGCTACAACGGCGAGGGCATCCAGCACATTGCCCTGGCCTCGGACGACATCTTCGAGACGGTGGAAGAGCTGAAGCGGCGCGGCATTCCTTTCCAGGATACGATCGAGACCTATTTCGAACTGATCGACAAACGCCTGCCCAACCACGGCGAGGACGTGGCCCGGATGCGGTTGAACCGCATCCTGATCGACGGTTCCGATGAGGAAGGCCTGCTGTTGCAGATCTTCACCCAGGACACCTTCGGGCCGATCTTCTTCGAAATTATCCAGCGCAAGGGCAACCAGGCGTTCGGCGAGGGCAATTTCCAGGCCCTGTTCGACTCCATCGAGCTGGACCAGATCCGGCGCGGCGTCATCAAGGTGGATGCCTGAGTTGCGTTTCGGGCCGCCGGCCTGGCTGCCCTGGCTGGGTCCGGTGGTCGCGGCGGTGGTCGGGGCGCTGATCGGGGAATACGGCCTGGGTGGCGGCTTCTGGACGGTCCTGATCGCCGCCCTGATCGGAGGCTTTCTGCCGATCGTCGCCTATCGCGTCTGGAAGCGGACTCATCACCGCAAGGGGTAGGGGACGCTCTCCAGCGCTTCAGGCGTCAGGAGCCGGCGCAGTCAGTTCCGGGCGGGACAATACGCGCGGCGCGGTATCGACCGGCAACAGTTCGGGCAGGTCCTTGGCTTCGTGATCGACCTGCAGGTCCTCGAAGCGCCGCGCCGAGACCATGACCTGGCTCTCAAGCGATCCCACGAACTGGTTGTACTTGCCCACGGCGGTGTCCAGCGCCCGGCCGACTGCGGCGGCGTGGCCGCCCATCACCGAAAGCCGTTTGTAAAGTTCCTTGCCCAGTTTGGCGACGTCCTCGGCGTTCCTGGCCTGCTCCTCGGCGCGCCAGCCGTACGCGACGGCCTTGCACAGGGCGAACAGGGTGGTCGGGGTGACGATGACGACGCGCGACGCCATGGCCGTGGTCATCAGGTCGGGCTCGTGGTCCAGCGCGGCCGCGAGGAAGGCGTCGCCGGGCACGAACATGGCGACGAAGTCGGGGCTGGGCTTGAACTGGTCCTGATAGGCCTTGGACGAAAGCTGGCGCACGTGGGTCTTCATACTGGTCGCGGTGCGCAGTGAGGCGGCCTTGGCCTGGGCCTCCTCGTCGCCGTCGGCCTCGTCGCCAAAGGCCAGCGACACCTTGGCGTCGATCACGAACATGCCGCCGCCGGGCAGGCGGACGACGAAGTCGGGGCGCTGCTGGCGACCCGAGTCATCGGCGGTCGATGACTGTTCCTCGAAGTCGAACCGCCCGGCCATGCCGGCGGCCTCCAGCACGTTGCGGCAGGTCTGTTCGCCCCAGCGCCCGCGCCGCCCGGTATTGCCTTTGAGCGCCTCGGTCAGGCGCCGAGCCTCGTCGCGCGTGGCGGTGGAGGCGGTCATCAGCAGGGCCAACTGCTCCTTGAGCCCGCCAGTCTCCTCGTTGCGGGCCTTTTCCAGCGCCGTGACGTGCTCCTGAAACAGTTTCAGCGTCTCGGCGACGGGCTTGAGCTGGGCCTCCATCCGCTGCTGGGACATCAGCTCGCGGGTGCGGAAGGTCTCGTCGGTGCGCTTCAGCAATTCTTCGGCGACGACGCCCGCCGACTGGGCCGCCTGCGCGCGCAGCAGTTCGGTCTGGGTGGCGGCCTGATCCTCGATCAGCCGGGCGCGGGCCTCGGTCTCGGCGAAACGCTCACGCATCTCCCAGGCCCGGGTGTCGGCGGCGGTGGCGCGGCGGCGCTCCATCAAGGCCCAGAACAGGGTGATGACGGCGACCACCGAGGCGGCGGCGGCGAGGACCAGGTCAGCGTTCATGCTCCGTTCCTTAGAGGGAGTCGGCGGTGCCCGCCATGCCGCCCGGACGGAGAGTCCGCTTCGAAAACAGCGGACATTGTGGACACATCGGACTCAGTCACGGGCGCCGCCGGTCCGCCGGCCCTGACAGCGGGGGGGCGGAGAGTCCGCCTCGAAAACAGCGGACATTGCGGACACATCGGACTCAATCACAGGGCGGCGCTCCTCCTGCCGTCCCTGCGGCCGGCGGACCCTATCGGGGCGGTGCGTCATTTTCGGACGTGGACATTGCCCGGACGAGAGTTTCAGGCTGGCCGTCTCTGCCGCAACGCCTGGATGATGGTGCCGTCGTCCAGCCAGTCCAGTTCGCCACCGACCGGGACGCCGCGCGCCAGCGAGGTGATCTCCACCCCCGTTCCGGCCAGACGTTCGGCGATATAGTGGGCGGTGGTCTGGCCATCGACGGTGGCGGGCAGGGCCAGCACCACCTCCTTGGCCTCGCCGCCGCGCACCCGGCCGACGAGTTCGGTGACCCGGAGCGCATCAGGGCCGACGCCGTCCAGCGCCGACAGCAGGCCGCCGAGCACATGGTATTTGCCACGAAACGCTCCCGAGCGCTCCATGGCCCACAGGGCTCCGGCCTCCTCGACGACGCAGATCAGGCCGTTGTCACGCCCGCCGTCCGAGCAGATGGAGCAGGGATTTCGGGTGTCGGGCGCGCCACAGATGGAGCAGGACGAGACTTTTTCCGCGGTCTCGGCCAGCGACGCCGCCAGCGGGACCAGCAGCTGTTCGCGCTTCTTCAGGAGTGCGAGAGCGGCGCGTCGCGCCGAACGCGGGCCCATGCCGGGCAGTTTGGCCAGCAGGCTGATCAGCCGTTCGATCTCGGGTCCGGCTGAGGCCGCCAAGTCAGAACAGCTTGGGCATGCCGGGAATGTTCATCCCGGCCATGGGGCCGGCGGCCTCGCGCATCAGGGCGGTGTTGGCCTCGTCCAGCTTGCGCTTGGCGTCGGCGTGGGCGGCCACGATCAGGTCGGCGAGGATCTCGGCTTCGCCGGAGACCAACAGGCTGTCGTCGATGACCACGGCCGTGATCTCGCCCGCGCCTTTCAGCGCGACGGTCACCAGTCCGCCGCCGGACGTGCCGGACGATGTGGTTTCAGCCATTTTCGCCTGGGCGTCCTGCAGCTTCTGCTGCATCGCCTGGGCCTGTTGCATCAGGGCGTTGAGGTCTGTCATGGGTGGACAGATAGGCTCTGGAACGGGCGGGCGATAGAGGCGGGCCGGACGATCAACGGCCAACCGCGGTCAGGATGGCGGTGCGGACCTGGACCCAGGCGTCCGTGCGCACGTCGACAGGGTCGATATGGTCCGCGCCCTCTATGATAGTCAGGTCGACCGCGTCGCCTGCGGCGGTCGCGGCCTTGGCGAAGCCGTCCACGAACACGGGCGGCACGACCTGATCCCTGGAGCCGACGAGCAGGCGGACCGGCACGCCGAACGGCAACAGACGGTCGGGTGAGGTGTCGGCCAGGAGGTCCGGCCGCTCGGCCGACGGTGCCCCCACGAGGCGCACGAAGGTGTCCGCGCCGCAGGTGTTGTCCAGCAAGGGCTGCATGCCGTCGAACATGCCGGGCCCAGCGATGCCGACGACGGCGGCGGGACGCAGGGGCGTGTCGGAATGCAGCGGGCTGGTTGCGGGAATATTGGGTCGGCCGGCGCTCCACAGGGCCAGATGTCCGCCCGCCGAATGGCCAGCGATCACCACCTTGGAGAGGTTGAGGTTCAGACGGTTCGCCTCGGCGCGGACGCGGTCGGTGGCGGTGGCGATGTCCTGGAACAGGCCTGGGAAGGCGGCACCCTCTTCATCGGTGCGGCGGTAGGCGATATTCCAGGCGACAACACCGTGCTGCGCCAGGTCCGCGCCCATGCGACGGGCGGTGCGGACGCTGGCCTCCCGCGTGACGTAGCAGCCGCCGTGGATGAAGATGGCGACCGGATACGGCCCCGGACCTGAGGGGCGATAGACTTCGATGAACTGCGAGGGGGCCTCGCCATAGACGATGCGCTCGGACGGCTCGGGCGCGGGCGGGCGCGGGGTCTGCTGGACGGGGGCGGGGGCGGACTGGGTAGAGGCTGTCGCGGGTAGGGCGAGTGTGGTGACCACGGCCACGGTCAGCGCCGCTGCGAGATGGCGTCGAATGGATTGCATGGTGTCCCCCAAGGTCAGGGGCTGACCCTCCAATGGAACGCGGAACGGTTCAACCCCGATCGGGCGTCAGCCGTCCTGATCCTCGTCCTCGACACTCGTCGGGGATGGCCGGTGTGCGACAGGGTTCAGGCTCAGCTGTCGTGACCGAGAAGCTTGAGCAGAGTTCGCTGGACGGCCGCCCACCCGTCCTCCCCCGCCGTGATCACATCGATGTGGTCGGCATCCGGGACCACCTCAAGGAAGGCATCGTCACCCGCCGCCTTCGCCTGTGCCTCGAACTCGCCCATAAAGGGTGGCGGCACCACTTCGTCGTCGGAGCCGGCAATCAGACGCACCGGCACTCGCAAAGGCAGCAGTCGCGCCGGCGAGGTATCGGCGTAGATGTCGGGCCGGGTCGTCGCGGGCTCGCCCATCAGGCGTTCGAAGACACCCGGACCGCAGAATTCGGCAAACAACGGGCGCGGCGGCTCGATATCCGTAGGGGCGGCAACCGCCACTACGGCAATCGGACGCACTGGGTCGGGGTCGTGAAGTGGGCTGGCGGCGTCGATATTCGGCCGCGCCGCCGCCCACAAGGCCAGGTGTCCGCCAGCGGAGTGGCCGGCGAAAACAACTCGCCTTAGGTCAAGGTTCATTCGAGGTGCCTCGCGCCGAATCATGTCGATCGCGGTGGATACGTCCTCAAAGGTACCCGGAAAAGTCCCGCCTAACTCGTCTGTGCGACGATAACCGACGCTCCAGGCCGCGACCCCCGCCTTACGGAGCTCCGCCATGACCGGACGCAATTCACCCGGTCCGCCCTGCTGGCTAATGTAGCAACCGCCATGGATGAAGACGACAACCGGGACGGGCGACGTATGTGCGGGAAGAAAGACCTCGACCCTTTGCGAAGGGCCAGACCCATAGCTCAAAATCTCGTCCGGTTCGGCCGCGCTCTGGGCGAGGACAGAGGTCGACAGACAGAGGGCCACGAGCGCCCCGAATACAAAGCGCATCCTCGTTCTCCCCTAAAGATCGGCAAAACACCTAAAGGAAAGAACATTGATCGACGAGCGTCATTCTTCGTCACGCATCTCATCCGGGATGACCGGGATTTCCACCGCAGGGGCCAAGGTCTTTATCTCGCCCAACGAGGCCCCGGGGAAGGCCGCCATCACCGCCATGACGAAGGGGTCGGCCTCGACCTCGGTGCGCTCGTCCGCACGTTTGCGGCGATCTCCTTCGATCATGGTCTCGCCGCCGCCCTGGCCGTTGGCGGCGATCAGCCAGGTGCGGCCGGTCCAGTCCTTGAGACGCGACGCCAGCTTGCGGGCCAGGTCCATCGGCGCGCCGACGAGGCTTTCATAGGTGATGGCCCCGGGCTTGAAGGCCACGGGCCGGACGTAGCGCTGGACGTCCATCTGCAGGCCGACCTCGCGCCGTTCGCCGATCAGGGCGACGACGGCCTCGAAGGTCTGGGGGTCGGGCAGGGCAGGGGCCGCGACCGGGCGCGGCGCCAGTTGGGTCGAGGCGGATGATCCGCCGCCGCCAGCGGGTCCGCGCGGCGCGGATCCGCCGCCCGGCATGGGTTCGCCGTCGCGGAGCGCCTTCAGCGCTTCCTCGGGTCCGGGCAGGTCGGCGGCGTAGGCGAGGCGGACGATGGCCATTTCGACCGCGTCGGCTGGGTTGGGCGCGCGCCGGACCTCGTCCAGGGCCTTGAGCAGCATCTGCCAGACCCGCGACAGCGTGCCCGCCGAGATCACCGCGCCCAGCGCCGTCAGCTTCTGGGCCTGATCGTTGGGCAGGCGGGTCGCCTGCGGCCCCAGCATCTTGGCCACGGAGGCGGCGTGGCAGTGCTCCAGCAGGTCATTGGTGATCTGCACCGGATCGGCGCCGTAGCCGTAAAGGGTGCGGAACAGCTCCAGCGCCTCGGGCGTGCGGCCGGCCATGATCGCTTCGAACAGGGCGATGGTCTGGCTCCGGTCGGCCAGGCCCAGCATGTCGCGCACGACCTCGGTCCTGACCGTCTCGCTCTTGTCGCCCTGCACCAGCGCCTGATCCAGCAACGACAGGCCGTCGCGGACCGAGCCCTCGGCGGCGCGGGCGATCAGGGCCAGCGCGTCCTGTTCGATCTTCATCCCCTCGCGGTCGGCGATGCTGGCGAGGTGTTCGACCAGGATTTCAGGCTCGACACGGCGCAGGTCGAAACGCTGGCAGCGGCTCAGGATCGTCACCGGCACCTTGCGGATCTCGGTGGTGGCGAAGATGAATTTGGCGTGGGGCGGCGGCTCTTCCAGCGTCTTCAACAGGGCGTTGAAGGCCTGGTTCGACAGCATGTGCACTTCGTCCAGCACATAGACCTTGTAGCGCGCCTCGACGGGGGCGTAGCGGACGCTCTCGATGATGTCGCGGATGCCGTCGATACCGGTGTGGGAAGCGGCGTCCATCTCGACGACGTCCATATGCTGGCCGGCCATGATGGAGGCGTCGTGGCGGCCCAAGGCGGTCAGTTCCAGCGACGGCCGGTCGATGGTTTCGGTTTCATTATTGAGGGCGCGGGCCAGAAGGCGGGCGGTGGTCGTCTTGCCGACCCCCCGAACGCCGGTCAGCATGAAGGCATGGGCGATACGGCCAGTGGCGAAGGCGTTGGTCAAGGTGCGGACCATCGCCTCCTGACCGATCAGGTCCTCAAAGGTGCGGGGCCGGTATTTGCGCGCCAGGACCGTATAGGCCCCACCGTCGTCGACATGGGCGGCTTGGCCAGCGTCATTTCTCGTGGCCGCCTTGGAGGTCGGCTTGCTCTCGGCCTTGGCCGCCGCAGCCGGAGCGGCTACCGGAGCGGCCGCCGTTTCGGCTTCACGCATGCCCGCAGGCTCGGGCGCGCCGAACATGTCCCCGGTATTGGGGTCGGGCTCCTCGGCTTGTGGGGCGTCTTCCTCCCACGGAGGGCCGTCGAGACTCACATCGGCGTCGCTCATGCGACCGTCTTACCGCGAAGGGGCGCGGTCGCGCGACCCCTCGCGGCGCATGGAAACGATCAAGGCGTCATGTCGGTGGGCAACTGGCCGCCATTGTCCACGATCTTCGTCAGCACCTGCTTGTGCAGCCAGACGTTCATCGAGGCGCTGTCGGACTTGTCGCCGGTATAGCTGAGCTCGTCGGCCAGCTCCTTGCGCTCGGACAACGAGCTTTCGAGGCCGACCAGCTTCATCAGATCGACGATGGAGGTGCGCCAGTTCAGCTTCTGGTCGCGCTGGTCGTTCATGAAGTCGAGAATGCCCGCCACGTCGACGGTCTGCGCGGCGGGCTGCGGGGCCTGGGCGACGATCGTCGGCTGGGCGGGGGTGGTCATGGGCGCGGAGGTCGGGGTGACGACGTCCGGCTGCTTTTGGGGTTTGAACCCAGGTCCGCCTTTGGCGCGGTCCCAGATGCCGCCGAGAATCTTACCCAGAATGCTCATGTCGTCTCTCCTGACAGGTGGACGACAACAGCGGACTGGCGAGCCGGTGGTTCCACGGGGCTGGTGCCTCGGCGCGACCACGCGCTCGGCACCTCGGTGCGGTCACGCGCTCAAGCAGCGAGCCGCCGCGCGGCGAGCGTTAGCGCCCAAAAAGATGGAGGTGGAGACCGACACGACCCGAAGGGGAATTCGTTGTGGCTGCTGCCTTCCGGCCCTGACCAGATTGGCGAAACCTCCGCCCGCACCGATCTCCACGACGGGATATGCAGATTCCGGCTCGCGGATGCAAGCGGGGGCTTGCTAGACAGCCTCCATGCCTCTCCCCGCTCTCAACACCTTCGCCGGCAATCCGCTCGATCGCGCGGGCGACCGGCGCAATGACCCCGACTGGCTGGCCGAGCAGGCGGCCAATCCCGAGGCGCTGGCCATGGTGCTGTGGGAGGGCCGACCCTTGCTGGAGACCAAGGACGCACAGACGCGGCTGGTGTGGCTGGCGCTGGCGCATGCGCGAGCCGTGGTTCCGGACCGGGAGCTGTTTCTGGGGCTGTGGAAGGCGGCACCGGTCTTTGCCGTGGAGGTCGAGGGTCCGATTGATCCGACGGCGGGGCCGCTGGCGGGCCTGGGCGCGTTCATCGAGATGCGCGAGGCGGCGGCCGTGCTGGCGGGGGCCGATGCGGCCATGGCGGGCACGGCCAAGTCGCTGTTTGACTGGCGGCGGCGGCACGGCTTCTGCGCCGCCTGTGGCGTGATGAGTGAGACCGCGTGCGGGGGCTGGAAGCGGATCTGCCCGGCCTGTGGCGTCGAGCATTTCCCGCGCGTCGATCCGGTCACCATCATGCTGCCGGTGTTCAAGGGCGGGGCGGAGCCGAAATGCCTGCTGGGCCGCCAGGTGGGCTGGCCCGAGGGGCGGATGTCGGCCCTGGCCGGCTTCGTGGAGCCCGGCGAAACCATCGAAGAAGGCTGCGCCCGCGAGATCGCCGAGGAGGCGGGGCTGACGGTCATAGCCGTGCGCCATCACTCCAGCCAGCCCTGGCCCTTCCCGTCGCAGCTGATGATCGGCCTGATCGCCGAGGTGGATGGCGACGACGCCCGACCGGACCAGACCGAACTGGAAGCGGTGGCCTGGCTGACGCGCGCCGAGGCGCGGGCCTGTCTGGAAGGGACGCATCCGACGATCAAGGCTCCGCCCCGCTTCGCCATTGCGCGGACGCTGCTGCAGGCGTGGGTGGACGGGTTCTAATCCTCCCCCGTCGGGGGAGGGGAACGCGAAGCGGTGGAGGGGGCTCGCGACGGACACGGGCCTTGGGTCAGGCCCCCTCCACCCCGGCGCAAGCGCGCTGCGGTCCCCCTCCCCCTGCGCTACGCCTGGGGGAGGAATGCCCGCGCGGTCCGAAGATCGGCGGCGCTGTCGACGGACAGGGGGGCGTCGGAGATCACGGCCGCCCAGATCTGCAACCCCATCTCCAGGGCCCTCAGCTGTTCCAGCTTCTCGCGCCGTTCGAGCGGCGACGGCGGCGCGGCGCAGAACCGCT
>NZ_JBDNHO010000021.1:0-11635 GCF_041688735.1 Brevundimonas sp. | reverse complement strand
TCTAGCCTGCGGCCATGAGCGACAGCGCGACCGGACAGGCCACCCTGCATTACGGCGACGGCGAATACGCCGTGCTGAAACCGGGCCGGTTCGTGACCTGCGCCGCCAGTGGCAAGGCCATCCCCCTTGAGACGCTGCGCTACTGGTCTTCCCTGCGTCAGGAACCCTATGCCGGACCGTGCGAGGCGCTGGAGCGACTGGTCGGAGCTTCACAACCGTGACCCTCGACCGCCGGACGATTCTGGCCGCCGGCGGCGCCGGCCTGATCGCCTCGCCCCACCTGTCAGCGCCATTACAGGCCGGGCCACCCACAGACCTCGACCTGGCCGCGCGCCATGATCATCGTCAACACCCGCGCCTTCATCAAGGCGGAGGCCTTCTTCGGTCCGGACCGCCGCCGCGTCCGTGACGGCTCGTATTCGGGCGCCCCGCGCCGCGCGCGAGATCAGTCGGGCGACAAGGACGTCAGCGCCGCATAAACCTTGTCCGGCCAGCGCTTGTGGACCCAGAACCAGTCGACCGGGCTTTCGCGCACCCGATCCTCGATGAAGCCGGTGATCGCCTGCACACCGCGCGCGATGTCCGCCTGGCGATCGCCGGTCTTCTCCAGCGTGATCGGCTCATAGACGGTCAGCCGGAACCGCACGCCCGGCAGCCGCACTACCGACATCGGCTGCAACACCGTGCCGAACCGCAGCGCCAGACGGCTGGGACCCGGCGCGGCGTTGACTGGCTGGCCGAAGAAGGTCACTTCCGGCCCCTCCGAGAATTTCTGGTCGTTCATAAGCGCCACCGACTCGCCGCGCGCCATTCCGGCCAGCAGTTCGCGCGCGCCGTCCCCGCCCTTGGGCGCGAACAGCTTGACCCCATAACGCGCCCGCGCGGCGATGATCTGGGCATCGACATAGGGGTTGTTGGCCGCGCGATAGGTGATCTGGCACGGCACGCCCGAGCCGGTGATGGTCGCCGCCAGCGTTTCGATATTGGCGAAATGGCCGCCCGCGAACACCACCGGCCTGCCACTGTCGCGGATCGCATGCAGACGCTCCAGCCCGACCACCTCGATCCGGTTCTGCTTGACCAGCAGGTCCATCACCGCCGTCTCGGCAAAGGCGCGGCCGGTCTGTTCCCACTGCGCCAGCGCCAGCGCCTCGCGCTCGGCCACCGGCATGTCGGGAAAGGCGATACGCAGGTTCCGCATCACCGTGCGCTGGGTCCCCGTCTTCGGCCCGACGGTGCGCAACAGCCAGCCGCCGAGCGCCGAGGCCCGCTCGACCCCCAGCATCCGCATCAGGCCGATGAAGCCGGCGAAGGCGGCCGCCTCCAGCCGCCAGATCAGGTCCTGCTTCAGACTGACCGGTTTCGGATCCTCACCAGGCAATCGTGATCCCGCCGTCCACTACCAGGGTCTGGCCGGTCATATAGGCCGAGGCCGGAGCCGCCAGATAGACCGCCGCGCCCGCGATCTCGTCCGGCTGGCCGATCCGCTTCAGCGGCGCGGGGTCCGTCACCTGCTTGAGCAGTTCGGGGTTCTCCCACAGGTATTTGGCGAAATCGGTCTGCACCAGGCCCGGCGCGATGGTGTTGACCCGCACGTTGGACGGCCCCCACTCCACCGCCAGATTGCGCGCCAGCTGCATGTCCGCCGCCTTGGAGATGTTGTAGGCGCCGATCAGGGCATTGCCACGCAGCCCGCCGATCGACGAGACGATGATCACCGACCCGTCGCGCCGCTCCAGCATCTGCGGCGCGACCATCTGGATCAGCCAGTGGTTGGAGACGACGTTGTTCTGCAGGATCTTGCCGAACTGATCGTCCGTGATCCCCGCCATCGGCCCGGCATAGGGATTGGTCGCGGCGTTGCAGACCAGGATGTCGATCTTGCCGAAGGCGGCGTTGGTCTCATCGACCAGCCTTTGCAGGTCTTCCTTGGAAGCGATGTTGGCGGGGATGGCGATGGCCCTGCCCTCACCGTGCTTCGCATTGATCGCCGAGGCCACCTCGTCGCACGGCCCGGGCTTGCGCGAGCTGATCACCACCCGCGCCCCATGCTCGGCCATGCGCTCGGCTATGGCCTTGCCGATGCCCTTGGACGAGCCGGTAATGACCGCGACCTTGCCGGTCAGATCAAACAATTCCATCGTTAACCTCGAAAGCAGGGGGAATCCGTTCACGGACTCTAGGCGATCTGCTCTGATACCCCGATACTCGAGCGATTCCATCCGGGAACACGGAACGACCGCTTTCATGCGCGCCCTCACCCAAGGTTTTCTGGTCTTCGGCTATCTGTTCCTGGCGCTGACCGTCGGGGCCTTCATCTGGCGCGCCGGTCTGGGCACCGGAGCGGGCGCGGCCGGGGCCATCGCGACCCTCGGCCTGCTCGTCGCCGTGCACGCCTGGCTGACGGGCCGGACCGAGCGCGCCGCCCTCAAGAAGGAAATCGATCAGGTCCGCGAGGCCCACCGCCTGCTCGCCGACGCGATGGAGTCGACGCAAGGGGCCCTGACCGAACTGGCCCAGGCCATCGAGACCGGCACCCTGTCCTCGACCGAACAGCTGTCGGGCGAGGTGCGCATGCTGGAAACGCTGATCCAGCAGATGAGCGAGTCGATCGACCAGCGGGTCTCCGAGGCGCCGCCCGCCAGCCCGTTCGAGGCCCGGCACCGGCAGCAGTCGAACGTCCTGCTTCAGACCATTCACGCGGCCCTGGCCGAGAACCGCGTCGACCTCTACCTCCAGCCGGTGGTCAGCCTGCCCCAGCGCCGGACCATCTTCTATGAGAGCTTCACCCGCCTGCGCGCCGCCGACGACCGGGTGATGATGCCGGCCGAATACCTCTCGGTCGCCGAGGGCGAGGGCCTGGTCCCCGCCATCGACAATCTGCTGCTGTTCCGCTGCGCCCAGATCGTCCGCCGTCTGGCGCGGCAGGACCGCAAGGTCGGCGTGTTCTGCAATGTCGCCCTGTCGTCGCTCGGCGATGAGACCTTCTTCCCCCAGTTCCTCGACTTCCTCAGCGAGAACCGCGACCTCAACCAGGCCCTGATCTTCGAACTGGGTCAGGCGACGTTCGACGCGCGCGGCGCGATCGAGGCCCGCAACATGGCCAAGCTCGCCGATCTCGGCTTCCGCTTCTCGATCGACAAGGTTCAGACGCTGGACCTCGATTTCGCCGACCTCCAGCGGTCCGATGTCAAATTCATGAAGGTCTCGGCCGACCTGCTGATCGAAACCCTGCTGGACACCGACGCGGCCTCGGCCCTGCCGTCCCTGCGCGACATCTCCGCCGCCGACTTCGCCGGCCTGACCCGCCGCTACGGCATCGAGCTGATCGCCGAGAAATGCGAAACCGAGCGCCAGATCGTCGACATCCTCGAACTCGACGTCGGCATGGGCCAGGGCCATTTGTTCGGCGAACCCCGCGCCATCAAGGAAGCCGTGCTGGCCGAGACCGATCCCCCCGCCGACTTCATCCGCTCGACCCTGCGCAGCGCCGACCACCGGCAGCGGATGGGGTAGGGCAGCCCAAGAATATCTTCTCCCCTTGAGGGAGAAGGTGCCCCCGGAGGGGGCGGAAAAGGGGAGGGACAGCGGCCTTTCCGACGATCCAACGGCCACCGCCGAGTGATCAGGAGGACACCTGCTCAACCTGGGTGTCTGACGCCTCATCCGGCCCTGCGGGGATGGTCTTCTCCCGCAAGAGGAGAAGGAAGCCCACGCTACCAGCGCCGATCTTGGTCCTGCCAGTAGACCCGCTCGCGACCATATCGCCCATCCCGATTATACCCGCCGAAGCCATAACCGCAGGGATCGTCTTCCGCCGACAATTGATTGCCGATCAGGGCCCCGGCCAAGGCACCTATGACCGCGCCCTGCTCGCGGTTGTCACGGCCGGCGACCGCCGCCCCGACCGCCGCGCCCAGCGCCGCCCCGGTTCCTGTCACCAACCGGCGGTTCTCGGCGTAGTCCCGCTCACATCGCGAGGCCTGGTCGTCGCGGGTGGTGGCGCAGCCGCTCAGTACGGCGGCGCAGGCCGCCACGGCGGTCATGGTCAGAACGGCTCGCATCGCGTCTCTCCCTCTGGGCCCCGGCTAGCGAACGTCGGGCGGACGCTGCGGTTCCGGCCCCTCTCCCGCCGGGAGAGGGCTTGAGCGCACGGCGGCGTCGCCGCCGTCCTTGCGCAAAAGGGTGAGGGGCGGTTGCCCGAGGGCGGCTTCGCCGCTCCGACCAGTCGACCCTCATCCGGCGCCGCGCGCCACCTTCTCCCAACGGGAGAAGGTGGCGGTTGTGCTGGCATTCCGCTGACCGTCGGCACATCTCGCGCGACCAACCCCCTGATTTTCCTCACCCTTCAAAAATCTCAGCGTCACCAGCCCGCCCGGGTTGAAACCGCGCTTAGACTCTCCTCATCCCGTCGGTGGGGAGGGCGTCGGATCCAACGCCTCGATGTCGGCGGGCTGTGGTCGAGCGATGAAGCCCGGAGGATGGAGACTTCGGGGGTCCTTGTGGTCGGTGATGGATGCCGCCTGCCTGCTCGCCGCGCGCTGAAGGCGGGACCGCCGACTTCGTCATGTCCCTCCCTCGTCCGGTCCAGCAATGGTCCGGGCGGTGATCCGGTAAGGCCCGAAGCAAGGGCCGCCAGCCGGAGAGCGCGTGGAAAACGATTGCGCGGGGCCGGTCAGCTTCGTCGAAACGGTAAATTCTATCCAATCACCGGGCGAGGCCCGGCCGCCCCGCGCCCTCCCCAACCGCCTGTTTTGCGCAGGCGGCGCCTCAGCGCGTCTGCCTTCTCCCCTTGCGGGAGAAGGTGCCCCCGGAGGGGGCGGATGAGGGGTGGGACACCCATCCGTCCGTGGACCGCGTCTGGTCCCGCCCGCTTGCCTGCGGAACAGCCCCTTCATCCGAGCCGCTCCGCCGTCCACCTTCTGCCGCAGGGGAAGAAGCAAACCGAAAGTCACCCATGAAAGCTCACCGCTCCCGACCCTTCACCGCCAACCCCGAACCCGCTATCAGCCCCCCATGACCCTCCCCCACGCCTTGAACGGTCTCGGCGACATCGCCGCCGACTATGACATCCTGCTCTGCGACGTCTGGGGTGTGATCCACGACGGCCGCGAGAGCTGGCCTGCGGCCTGCGACGCCCTGAGCCGTTTCAACCGGGACCACGGGCATGTGGTCCTTATCTCCAACTCCCCGCGCCCGGCCTCGGACGTCGTCGCCCAGCTGGATCGCCTCGGCGCGCCGCGCGAAAGCTGGCGGGCCTTCGTCACCTCCGGCGACGCGACGCGGATGGTACTGGCCAAACGCGCGCCCGGTCCGGTCTGGATGATCGGCCCCGACCGCGACTGGCCGCTCTACGAGGGCCTCGGCCTCGTCACGGCCAGGGACGCCTCCGACGCCGCCTTCATCTCCGTCACCGGCCCCGTGGACGACGAGACCGAGACGCCCGAGGACTATCGCGAACGCCTGTCCGCCGGCGTGGCCCGGGATCTGGAGCTGATCTGCGCCAATCCCGATCGCGTCGTCCAGCGCGGCGACAAGCTGATCTACTGCGGCGGCGCTCTGGCGGACCTGTACGAGAGCCTCGGCGGTCGCGTGACCATGGCCGGCAAGCCATTCGGGCCGATCTACGAACTGGCCATGGCAGAGGGGCAACGCCTGCTGGGCCGTCCGGTCGATCGGTCGCGGGTGCTCTGCATCGGCGATGGCGTGGTCACCGACGTGCTGGGCGCCAATCGCCAGGCGCTGGACTGCCTGTTTGTCGCCCAGGGCATCCACGGCGACGCCGCGCGCGGGCCGGACGGTCGTCTGGACGCCGGCCGCGCCGCCGACCTGTTGAAGGCCGAGACGACCTATGCCCGTTACGCCACACTCGATCTGATGTGGTGAGCCAGACCAGTTTGGATTCGGGTCGGTTCGACCTGAATCCAGACAATGGTCCAGAATCAAAGTGGAGCGAAATCCGGGCCTTGGTCGCCGGAGGCAAGCAAGGCCGATTTCGCTCTACGTCAAATCACGCTAAGGCCGGGCCATGATCGAACTCGTCACAAAACACCCCTCCGGCGGATACATCCTCGAGGAACTGCACGTCGGCATGACGGCGGAGAAGATCATCCCCGTCACCGAAGCGCGCATCGGCCAGTTCGCCGAGGCCTCCGACGATTTCAACCCGGTCCACATGGACGAGGCTTTCGCGTCGAAGACCGCCTATCGCGGCCGCATCGCCCACGGCCTGCTGACGGCCTCGTTCGGCTCGGCCGTGGTCGGCACCATCCTGCCCGGCGCCGGCGCCATCTACATCGCCCAGACGCTGGGCTTCCACCGCCCGGTCCGCATCGGCGACGACGTCATGGTTCGCGTCTCCGTGGTCGCCGTGGACCCCGAGAGCGCTCGGGTCGAACTCGCCTGCGAGGGCTTTGTCGAAGGCCAATTGGTCATGGACGGCGTGGCCACGGTCCGCGTTCCGCGCCGACGTCGCCCGGCGAAGGACTGACTTGGTCGAGATCATCACCGACTGGCAGCATTTGCCCGAACGGCTCAAGGGATCGGCCGTCGCCATCGGCGCGTTCGACGGGGTCCATCGCGGGCATCAGGCCGTCATCGCCGCCGCTAACCGTTCCGCCGAGGCTCTGGACGCGCCACTGGCCGTCGTCAGCTTCGAGCCCCATCCTCGCCGCTGGTTCCAACCCGACGCCGCCCCCTTCCGCCTGATGACGGCCAACCAGATGGCGCGCGCGCTGGAGCCGCTGGGCGTGGCGCGGCTCTATCTGCTGGCCTTCGACGCGGACATGGCGGCGATGTCCGACGCGGACTTCGCCACCCGGGTGCTGAGCGACGGTCTCGGGGTCCGACACGTCACGGTCGGCTTCGACTTCACCTACGGCCAGGGTCGCACGGGCTCACCCGAGGGTCTGCGCCGCAATGGCGAGGCGCTGGGTTTCGGCGTCACCGTCGTCGACCGTATCGACGATCCCGACGGTCTGAAACTATCCTCCTCGGGCGTCCGCGAGGCCCTCAAGGCCGGCGACATGCCGCGCGCCGCCGCCATCCTCGGCCGTCCCTTCGCCGTCGAGGGCGAGGTCATCCATGGCGACAAGCGCGGCCGCACCATCGGCGTGCCGACCGCCAACATCCGCATGGGCGACTACATGCGCCCCGCCTACGGGGTCTACGCGACGCGTACCCGCCTCCCAAACAACGGAAAATGGGACGGCCGGGTCATCGACGGCGTCGCTAACCTCGGCGTTCGCCCGATGTACGAACTGGACGAACCCCTGCTCGAGGTCTGGCTGTTCGACTTCGACGAGGACCTCTACGGTCAGACGATAGAAACCGAGCTGATCGCCTGCCTGCGTGGCGAGATGAAATTCAACGGCCTGGAGGCCCTGAAAGTCCAGATCGGCGAGGACGCGGCGGCGGCGCGCGACGCGCTTCGGCTGGCGCCGCGCTGAACCGCCTGCTAGACTTTTTGCACCATGACCGTCCGCGTGTTTCGCTCGATTTCGATTAGCCGCCCGGCGTAGCGCCGCAGGGCCGAGAGGCCCCGTGCTCGCCGGGACTCGCGCTCAAACAGGCCGAAGGCCGGTAGCGCAAAATGAATCACGCGAACGATCAACACGACGAAACGAGACTTCATGGCTGACGCCGGCGACACGACAGACTCCTCCGCTCACCCCGGCGAAAGCCGGGGCCGCGACTATCGCGAGACGGTCTTCCTGCCCGAGACGCCCTTCCCCATGCGCGGTGGCCTGCCGCAAAAGGAACCGGCGATCATCGAGGCTTGGGGCGACCTCTATTCCGCCCTGCGCAAACAGCGCCAGGCCGAGGGTGCCCCCCTCTACGTCCTGCACGACGGCCCGCCCTACGCCAACGGCGACATCCACATCGGCCATGCCCTGAACAAGACGCTGAAGGATTTCGTCGTCCGCTCTCAGTTCCTGCTCGGCAATGACGTCGACTACGTCCCCGGCTGGGACTGCCACGGCCTGCCGATCGAGTGGAAGATCGAGGAACAGTACCGCGCCAAGGGCCGCCGCAAGGATGAGGTCTCCAAGGCCGAGTTCCGCCAGGCCTGTCGCGAATATGCGACCGGCTGGATCGACGTTCAACGCGAACAGTTCAAGCGCCTCGGTGTCCTCGGCGATTGGGACCACCGCTACGCCACCATGGATTTCAGCACCGAAGCGGCCATTGTTGCCGAGTTCCACAAATTCAAGAATTCGGGCCAGCTCTATCGCGGCTCCAAACCCGTCATGTGGTCCCCGGTCGAGCGCACCGCCTTGGCCGACGCCGAGATCGAATACCACGACCACGTCAGCCCCACCGTCTGGGTCAAATTCCCCGTGATGGCCGCGACCGACGACCATCCCGACGACTTGCTGGCCTTCCGCCACGCCAGCCCGTCGGTCGTGATCTGGACCACCACGCCCTGGACCATCCCAGCCAACCGCGCCATCAGCTACGGCCCCGAGATCGCCTATGGCCTCTATGAGGTCACGGCCATGGAGACCGGACTCGACTTCGAGCCCTGGGCCAAACCCGGCGACCGGCTGATCGTGGCCGACAAACTGGCCGAAGACGTCTTCAAGGCCGCCAAGATCGCGACATGGACCCGCGTCGACGACCTGAACCCCTCAGGCCTGGAATGCGCCCACCCGCTGGCGGCCCTTGCGCCCGGCTACGGCTTCTCCGTGCCGCTGCTGGCCGGCGACCACGTGACGGATGACACCGGCACCGGCTTTGTTCACACCGCTCCCGGCCACGGCGCAGACGACTTCGAGGTATGGAAGGCCCACGGCCATCACGAGGTGCCCGACACGGTCGATCCCGACGGGGCCTACTATGACCACGTCCCCCTGTTCGCCGGCCTCAAGGTGCTGGAGACCGAGGGCAAGAAGACCGGCAAATTCGGCCCCGCCAACCCCGCCGTGGTCGAAAAACTGATTGAGGCCGGCAACCTGCTGGCGCGCGGCCGAATGGAGCATTCCTATCCGCACAGCTGGCGCTCCAAGGCCCCGATCATCTTCCGCAACACGCCCCAGTGGTTCATCCGCATGGATACGTCGCTCAAGGACGACGGAACCCTGCGCGAGCGGGCCCTGGAGGCCATCGACAAGACGGCCTTCCACCCCGAGGCCGGCCGCAACCGCATCCGCTCGATGGTCGAGGGCCGTCCCGACTGGCTGATCAGCCGGCAGCGGGCCTGGGGCGCGCCCCTGGCCATGTTCGTCGACAAACAGACCGGTCAGCCGCTGGTCGACGCCGAGGTCGACGCCCGGATCACCGCTGCGGTGGCCCAGGGCGGTGCCGACGCCTGGTTCACCCGTCCCGACGCCGACTTCCTCGGTGCCCACGACCCCGCCCGTTACGAGAAGATCGAGGACATCCTGGACGTCTGGTTCGACAGCGGCTGCACCCACGCCTTCACCCTGGAGGCGCGCGACCCGGCTCACGGTTACACCGGCGATCGCCCCAGCCGCTGGCCCGCGAACCTCTACCTCGAAGGCTCGGACCAGCATCGCGGCTGGTTCCAGTCCAACCTTCTCGAAGGCTGCGGCACTCGCGGCCGAGCCCCCTATGACGCCGTCCTGACCCATGGCTTCACCCAGGACGAGAACGGGGAGAAGATGTCCAAGTCGCGGGGCAACACCACCGACCCCGCCGTCATCATTAAGGAGAGCGGCGCCGACATCCTGCGCCTGTGGGTCTCGCTGGTGGACTATGCCGAGGACCAGCGGATCGGCAAACAGATCCTTCAAACCACGGTCGACGCCTATCGCAAGCTGAGGAACACGGTCCGCTATCTGCTCGGCGCCCTGGTCGGGTTCGACGAGGAAGAACGCCTGCCGCTCGACCAGATGCCGCCGCTGGAGCGGTTCATCCTGCACCGTCTGTGGGAACTCGATCGCGACGTGCGCAAGGCCTACGCCGAATACCGCTTCCAGGACGTCGTGCGGCCGGTGCTGGAGTTCTGCTCCAATGACCTGTCGGCCCTGTATTTCGACATCCGCAAGGACAGCCTCTACTGCGACCGCCCTGACGCCATCCGCCGCCGCGCGGCGCGCACGGTGATGCATGAGGTCTTCATGCGCCTGACCGCCTGGCTCTCGCCCCTGACGCCCTTCACCATGGAGGAAGCCTGGGGCACGCGGTATCCGGACGGCGGCTCCAACTGCGCCCGGTTGATCCCGGAGACGCCGGATGCGTGGCGTTCTGACGATTCCGCGTTCCTTTGGCGACGTCACACCGAGGTCCGTTCCGCGGTAATGGGTGCGCTGGAACTCGCGCGGTCCAGCAAATTGATCGGCTCAAGTCTTGAAGCTTGGCCAAAGGTCTATCTGGACCTATCAGCGTCGGGCTATAGCGAGTCAGCCGATCCACGGTCGTGGTTCGCCTCGGGCGAAGACGCCGCTGACTTCTTCATCGTTAGCGGAATCGAGTTCGAGGATGGAGAGGGCCCAACAGAGGCCTTCAGACATTCAGATGCGCCGTTCGTATCCGTCAAGTTCGCGCGATCGTCTCACCCCAAATGCGCCCGCTCTTGGCGGCGCGTGCCGGATGTCGGCTCCGACCCCGCCTATCCCGACCTCAGCGCGCGCGATGCCGACACAGTGCGCTGGTGGGATGCCCGGACCGGCTGAGGCTCCACGCCGAGCGCCACATGCCAGACTTGGCCGCGACACGTCGCCGACCTGCGCGGGTGTCCATCTCGACCTTCGGTGACGCACAGCACCGTCACGCGGACCGTGCCGGGGTCGGCAATCGCCGCGTGGACGGCGACGGATAACGGGGCCAAAACAGCAAAAAGCCCCGCCGGCGGAACCGGGCGGGGCTTTGAGATCTTGGGTGCGGGAGCAGGATTTGAACCTGCGACCTTCAGGTTATGAGCCTGACGAGCTACCGGGCTGCTCCATCCCGCGGCAAGAGCGGCGTTGTAAAGGAAGAAGTGTTCGAGAGATGGGCGACAGCCCAAAATACAACCATCTATCCGTCTGGTAGACCCGGCGGCGACCTACTCTCCCGCGCCTTAAGACGAAGTACCATCGGCTCTGGAGGCCTTAACGACCGAGTTCGGAATGGGATCGGGTGGGGAACCTCCGACATAGCCACCAGGTCAACCAGGCGGATAGACGATTGTGAGAAGACATTGTCAGTTCAGCAGTAGCTGAAAAAATCGTATGAGTTTTGCTGAGAAACGATCAAGCCGATCGGATTATTAGTACCAGTAAGCTTCATGGGTCGCCCCACTTCCACACCTGGCCTATCAACGTGGTAGTCTTCCACGATCCTCAGCGAAGCCTTGTTTTGAGGTTAGTTTCCCGCTTAGATGCTTTCAGCGGTTATCTATTCCATACATAGCTACCCTGCTGCACAACTGGCGTCATGACAGGTCCACCAGAGGTATGTCCATCCCGGTCCTCTCGTACTAGGGACAGATCCTCTCAAGCTTCGAACACCCACGGCAGATAGGGACCAAACTGTCTCACGACGTTCTGAACCCAGCTCACGTACCACTTTAAATGGCGAACAGCCATACCCTTGGGACCTGCTCCCGCCCCAGGATGTGATGAGCCGACATCGAGGTGCCAAACTTTGCCGTCGATATGGACTCTTGGGCAAAATCAGCCTGTTATCCCTA
>NZ_JBDNHO010000020.1:0-29780 GCF_041688735.1 Brevundimonas sp. | reverse complement strand
GGCCTACAACGTCGGCCTGTCGAACCGCCGCTCGCGGACCGTGGCTGACGCTCTCGTCGGTCAAGGCGTCAACGGCGGCGTGATCTCGCTGGACGGCAAGGGCGAAACCGCCCTGGCCCGCGCCACCGCCGACGGTGTGCGCGAGCCGCTCAACCGTCGCGCCACCATCGGCATCAACTTCTAGGGTTGATGTCTAACCCGGTCCTCGGCCTCAAGCAGGCCGAAGGCCGGTAGGCCAAAAGTACAGAGCCGCCGGTCCCGAAAGGGGCCGGCGGTTTTGCTTGCGGGGCGGATTCGATGAAACCATCGCCTTTCCGCCGCCTCAAGCGCCGCCCAAGCCAGCGACAGCGGTCGCCGCGAGACGGCAGTGTTCGCCGGCGGGTGCTTCTGGTCCGTCGAGGCCAGTCTCGAGGCCATGCCCGGCGTCGTTGCGGCCATCTCGGGTTTCGCGGGCGGTCGCGTGGCCAATCCCGTCTACGAACAGGTGATGCGCGGCGGAACTGGACACCTCGAAGCGGTGCAGGCGACCTTCGACCCGGCCCGCATCAGCTATCGGCAGTTGGTCGATCGCTTCTGGCTGACCATCGATCCGACTGATCCCGACGGAAAGTTCTGCGACCAGGGCGCGCCCTGCGTCACCGCGGTGTTCGCCTCGAACGGCCAGAAGACCGCCGCCGAGGCGTCGCGTCGCGCGGTCGCCGCCCGAATCGGCGCAGCCTGGTTCGTCACGCCCGTTCGGGATGCCGCGCGATTCTGGCCGGCCGGGGCCGAGCATCAGGACTTCGCCCGCCGCAATCCGGTCCGCTACGGCGGCTACACCCGGTTATGCGGCCGCGCGGCGCGATTGCGCGCGGTGTGGGGGATAACTGTCCCCATGGGTGTGGCCCTTGCGCCACCCCCTTGCGCTGTCACGCCACTGTCACACGACTGTCGTCTCACCTTCCCATCCGCGCCCTAGACCGGGTTTGATGTCGACTGGCCGCCGCCGGGCGCAGGGCGCTCACGCCCATCCATCGGGGATAGATGACAATGATGAACCGCAAACGCGCGTTCTGGGCGACGACCGCCCTCTTCACCGGCCTGCTGGTCGCCGGAACGGCCTCGGCTCAATCGTCGGGCACGGTCGCGACCGAAGCGACCGAACTGGACAGCGTGACCGTCACCGGTTCGCGCGGCCCCGCCACCACGGACGGCTCCATCATCGCCGAAACCATCGCCAAGACCCGCTCGACGATCACGCAGGAGTTCATCTCAACCCAGTCGCCCGGTCAGTCGATCCTTCAGTCGCTGAACCTTGTCCCCGGCCTGACATTCACCAACGCGGATCCCTTCGGCAACTCGGGCGGCAGCCTCCGCCTGCGCGGCTTCGACGGCAACCGCATTTCCCTGACCTTCGACGGCGTTCCGCTGAACGACACCGGTAACTACGCCATCTTCAGCAACCAGCAGCTGGATCCGGAACTGATCGAGCGCGCCTCGGTCAACCAGGGCTCGACCGACGTCGACAGCCCGACCGCCTCCGCGACCGGCGGCACCATCAACTACAGCGTAGCCCGCCCGCTGGAAGAAGCCGGCATTCAGGTCGGTGCCGCCGTCGGCGACTTCGAGTACGGCCGCTTCTTCATCAAGGCCGACACGGGCGCCTTCGGTCCGTGGGGCACCACCGCCTACGCCACCTACTCATACACCAACTACAACAAGTTCAAGGGTCCGGGCGAGCTGCAGAAGCAGCAGGTCAACGGCCGACTTTTCCAGAACATGGGCGACGGCGACTTCGCCAGCCTGTCGTACAACTTTAACCGTAACCGCAACGCCTTCTACAACAACTTCATCAACCAGGCTCAGTTCGCGTCGGGCAACTTTCTCGAGAACGACCAGGCCTGCTTCCGTCCCACCGGCGTGAACGGCACGGCTCAGAACGAGTTGACGCAATCGACCCGCGTCCTGTCCGACGGATCGATTCTGGCCGGTAGCTGCACCAACTATTTCGCGCTGCGCAACAATCCGTCGAACACCGGCAACATCCGCGGTGCCTTCAGCTACGGCATCACCGACAACCTGCGCTTTACTTTCGACCCGTCCTACCAGTTCGTGATGGCCACGGGCGGCGGCTTCACCGCCATGTCCGAGCGTGACGACCGACTGGACCTGGGTGGCTTGATCGGCACGGACATCAACCGCGACGGCGACACGCTGGACACGGTGACGACCTACACTCCCTCGCTGACCAACACGAACCGTTACGGCGTGCTCAGCTCCCTGATCTGGGACGCCAACGACGATCATCGCTTCCGCGTGGCCTACAGCTATGACTACGGCCGTCACCGCCAGACCGGCGAGGCCATCCGCACGGACCGGTTCGCCAACCCGCTCAACGTTTTCGGCGGCAGCAAGAACTGGGGTTTGCCGGGCGAGCGTATCTTCGCCTTCAACGGACAATCCTTCTTCCGTACCCGCGACCGCGCCTCGATCGCCGAACTGAACCAGATCTCGGCCGAATGGCGCGGCCAGTTCCTGGACGACTCGCTGACCATCCAGCTGGGCGCCCGCGCTCCCTACTTCCGCCGCGAGCTCAACCAGAACTGCTTCTCGCAGAACGGTTCTTCCGCTGTGCTCTGCACGGCCCAGACTCCTAACGCCCCTCTGGCCAACGGCAATGTGACTTTCGGCGTCAGCGCGACCCAGTTCATCGCGCCCTACCAGGCCGAGCTGGAGTATGACGCCGTGCTGCCGAGCGGCGGCGTCACCTGGCGCTTCGCCGAGTCTCAGACGGTCTATGTCAGCTACGCTGAGAGCCTCTCGGCCCCGCGGACCGACAACCTCTACCAGCCCGTCCGTAACGCTTCCAACCAGATCGACTTCTCCGAGGTCCAGCCGGAAACGACCAAGGCCTATGATCTCGGCTACCGCTTCAACAACGGCGATATCATCGCGTCGGCCGCCGTCTGGTACAACCAGTACAGCAACCGCATCGTCTCTTCCTTCGACGCCGATCCGGCCTCGCCCTTCTTCGGTCAGTCGATCGACCGCAACGTGGGCGAAGTCGAGCTGATGGGCTTCGACGGCGCCATCGGCTGGCAGGCCTCCGACCGCCTGTCGCTGTACGTCTCGGCGGCCTACAACGAGAGCGAGATCAAGGACGACCTGCGGCTCGGCAACTTCAGCTGTACCACGGCCAGCCAGCGTCCGGGTTCGATCCCGGCCTGCCCGGTCGCCCCGGCGAGCCTGCTGATCCCGACCTTCCTGCCGACCGCCGGCAAGGAACTGGTCGAGACCCCGGACTGGACCTTCGCGGCCCGCGCCGACTACGACGTGTCCGAGAACCTCAGCGTCGGCCTGCAGGCCAAATACGTCGGCGAGCGTTTCTCTACGGACGTCAATGACGAGATCTTCGACGCCTATACGGTCGTCGATTTCGACGCCCGCTACGACCTGACCGAGGCCCTCAATATCAAGGACGCCTTCGTTCAGCTGAACGTCACCAACCTGCTGGAAGAAGAGTACCAGGCCAATATTTCGACGGGCACCAACGCCCTGGCGGTCGCTCAAAGCGCCGACCCGCGCGTTACGAACCGTTCCGGCACGGTCCGCACGGCCTCGGTCGGCGCGCCGCGCACCTGGCTGATCTCGATCGGCACCCGCTTCTAGGGCGTCGAAAGACCAAACGAAACGAGGGCGGTCCGGAAACGGACCGCCCTTTTTCATGCGCGTGGGCAAGTGGGCCACGGAGCGCTCGTGTTGAAGTCGGTGTCCGGCGTGTCTATCTGGCGCTGTCACCCTCGCGTCGCCTGAAAGCTCACCCGCTATGATCCAGCCCGTGCCCGCCGAATGGTCGCCGCACCGCGCCATGTGGGTCGGCTGGCCGAGCCATGACGAGCTGTGGGAAGGCAACCTCGAGCCGGCCCAGGCCGAGGTCGAGGCGCTGGTCCTCGCCCTGGCCGGTCCGGGGCGCGAGCGGGTCAGGCTGATGGTCGGAAAACGCGAGGCGTTTGATGACGCAAAGGCGCTGTTCGCGGGCATGGACGGCGTCGAGGTCATCGATGGCCGTTTCGGCGACATCTGGCTGCGCGATACCGGCCCGATCTTCGGAGCGGGGTCCAGGTCCGCCGCCGCCTTCCGCTTCAACGGCTGGGGCGGAAAATATGAGCTCGAGCATGACGACACGGTCGCCGACCAGATCGGTCAGGCGTCGGGCGCGCCGCTGACGCGCAACGCCTTCATCCTTGAAGGCGGCGCTCTCGACCACGATGGGCAGGGCACCGTCCTGACCACGCGCCAGTGCGTGCTGAACCCCAACCGCAATCCCGACTGGACCGAGGCGAAGGCCGAGGCGGCCTTGGCCGAGGCGCTTGGGGCCCGCAAGGTTCTGTGGCTGGGCAACGGGCTGCTGAACGACCACACCGACGGCCACGTCGACAATCTGGCCCGCTTCGTCGCGCCCGGCGTCGTGGCCTGCCCGGTGTCCTGGGGCCGCAATGATCCGAACGACGACGTCTATGACGGGGTGGCCAGGGCGCTGTCCGAGATGACCGACGCCACGGGAGCACCTCTCAAGCTGCTGCGACTGCCGTCGGCGGGCTTCGTCGGCGACGAGGACGAAAAACCCGCTCCGGCCAGCCACATGAATTTCCTCATCGCCAACGGCGCCGTCATCGTACCGACCTACGGCGATGCTCGCGCCGCCGATCTGGCTTGCCAAGGACTGAAGACGGTCTTTCCCGACCGCGAGATCATTCCGCTGCCGTCCATCGCCATCCTCTCGGGGGGTGGGTCGTTTCACTGCATTTCGCAGCAGGAGCCAGAATAGTGGCGAGTGGCGAGTGATTAGTGGTTGAGCGTGGGTGTCCGATCATTCGGAGCTCTGATGGCAGAAGGTGTCACCAGTTATCGCGACCTTCAAGTCTGGAAGCAGGCTATGGATTGGGTGGAGGGCATCTACGAGGCCACCGCTCATTGGCCTGCTGATGAGCGGTTCGGCCTGATCAGCCAGATCAGGCGCGCTGCCGTGTCGGGGCCGTCCAATATCGCGGAAGGGACGGCGCGCCGAAGTACCGGCGAGTTCATTCAGTTCGTCGGCATGGCTCGGGGTTCGCTGGCTGAGGCCCCAACCCAGCTGCTGCTGGCGGAACGGCTCAGCTATATCGCCGGCGCGGACGCGCGATCTCTGCTCGCGGCCTCTGACGACATCAGCCGCATGCTCGTGGCACTCTCCGCCTCCCTTGCGCGTCGCAAGAACGCGTGACCCGGCAACCACTAATCACTAATCACTAATCACCATGACCCGCACGATTTCAGTCGCCGCTCTCCAGACCTCCTACGGCGAGGACATCCAGGCCAACATCGCCAGGACCGTCGACTTGATCCGCCAGGCGGCCGCCAAGGGCGCCCAGGTGATCCTGCCGTCAGAGTTGTTCCAAGGCCCGTATTTCTGCGTCTCGCAGGAAGAGAAATGGTTCGCTACCGCCCATCCGTGGCGCGAGCACCCGTGCGTGACGGCGCTACAGCCCGTCGCGGCCGAACTGGGCGTGGCCATCCCCGTCTCGATCTTCGAGCGCGAGGGGCCGCACTATTTCAACTCCATGGTCATGCTGGACGCCGACGGCTCGGCGCTGGGCGTCTATCGCAAGAGCCACATTCCAGACGGCCCGGGCTATCAGGAGAAATACTATTTTCGGCCCGGCGACACCGGCTTCAAGGTCTGGAACACGCGCCACGGCCGCGTCGGCGTCGGCATCTGCTGGGACCAGTGGTACCCCGAAACCGCGCGGGCGATGATGCTGCAGGGCGCCGAGGTGCTGTTCTATCCGACCGCCATCGGCTCGGAACCGCACGACAAGGAACTGGACACCGCCGATCCGTGGCGTCGCGCCATGCAGGGCCATGCCGTGTCCAACGTCGTCCCGGTCGTCGGCGCCAACCGCATCGGCCATGAGCAGGTCAACGCCGCCGGACAGGTCTTCTACGGTTCGTCCTTCATCGCCGACCACCGCGGCGAACTGGTCGAGAGCCTGGGGCGGGACGAGGAGGGCGTAGTCGTTCACGCCTTCGATCTGGACTACATCGACCGCCACCGCGCCGCCTGGGGCTTCTTCCGCGATCGCCGCACGGACCTGTACGGAGCGCTGGTCAGTCCTCGCCCGGCCTGAGCGCGCGGCGCTCGGCCGCGCATCCGGCGTTGGTCAGGCCTTCGGCCAGCGCTTCCGCGACCTCGGTCCGGGCGGCGTCCAGATCGACGGCAAAGGCCGGGTCGGCAACCGCCTGCGCGTACAGGCCGCGGCCCATCTCCTGGCCCGCCGCCACGTCGGCGTCCCAGTTCATCCGGCAGACCACGCGACTGACGCCGATCTCGCGCCCCGTCGCCCGGGCCTCGGTCGCGCGGTTCGGGGCCAGGGCTGCGAACAGTTCGCCATAGGCCGCGCCCGCCACCGCGCCCGTCGCGGGCCAGGACGAGCCCCGCCGCATGGCCTCGGTTGTTCGTTGGCACGGTTCCAGTCCGGCAACCGCGCTGATGGGCCGGGGGCGGTAGCCCTGTCGCGCGACGCGTTCGCCGAGGCCGCCCACATCGATCAGCAACCGGTTCATCAACCGCGTCAGCGCCGGTCTGGGCGTGGCCGCGAGACGCGTGTTCAGGGCGCAATCGAAATGCTGGGCGGCCTTGGGTGGGCGCAGTTCGGCGTGGACGATCGCCAGCCACCAGCGATCGCTGCCGGGCAGAACGGCGTCGAAACGGGCCTGCGCCGGATCTTCAAGGGGAGGCGGCGCGGCGTTCGCCGCCAGCGCGTCGAGGGTGGTCGAGGACAGGTAGCCGGTCGCCGGTTCCCGGCCGTCGCCCGCCCCGCCGCTCGCGGCGGCGCATCCGCCCAGAAGGGCGCAGGCGGCCAGGGCGGTCGCCCGTCTCACCTGCCGGCGGTCCAGTCCAGCTGCACGCTGGTGGGGCCGCCCTCGACCGGCGTGGCGACGACGCTCATCAGCTGACCGCGCCCACCGGCGCCGTCTCCGGCCGAGAAGGCGCGCGCCTCGCCCTGGTTCATGGCCGTGATGGGCTGGAGGCCCGCGCTGCCGGCCTGGGCGCGATAGAAGGCCACCACGGCGTCGGGGGTCGCCTCGGTCGTGAAGACGAGAATGCCGCCGGGCCCGGCAGGACCCTGCGCCACCGTCGCGGGGGCTGTGACCTGTCCTCCCGGATAGACCACGGCGAAGGCGGGCGCTCCAGGCGCGGCCGGCGTCGCGGCACCTGCGCCGCCCGCGACCGACGCGGTCTCGACAACAGGCACCTCAACGGTCGCCGCCGTGGCGGCGTCGGCTTCGGCCGACGCGTCGGCGGGCGCCGATTGGCCGCACCCGGCCACGGCCAGGACCGCAAACAGGCCGGTCGCCACAAGAGTGCGCTTCATTCCGTATTCGTCCCTGGAAAGACTGTGTTGATTGAGCTCACCGTGGCGCAACCCCGTGGCGGCGGCAAGGCGACTTCGCGCCCGAGGAATGACGCGGACGTCAGCCCGTGGCGGCGTCCACTTCGCCACTCTTGCCCTGGGCGGGAGCGCCCGCCGATCCGTTCAGGTCCTCGCCGGTGTTATTGACGGGATGGGGTTCAACGCCCGCGGGTGTCTGCGGATCGACGGAGGCCATGCCCTCGCTGGTCAGGCTCTCGTTTATGGCGTCCTGATCGGGATCGATCTCGGACCCCGTGGCGGCTCCGCCCTCCAGCGATCCGGCCCGGGTGTCAGACCCCATGTCCGAACCGGACAGGGCGTCGGTCAGGGCGTCAGGTGTGCGGCCCGGATCGGGCTTCTCGACCACATCCTCCGCCTCGCGGGCGCCCTCGGTCTGGTGCTGATCGGTCATGGCCAAGCTCCTTCGGTGAGGAAGCGGGTGGGACGATCAGCGGTTCCCGAACGAAAAGAGCCGGAATCGAAATCCCGGCTCTCGTTTCGATTTCTCTTTTGACGCGGCCTATTTGCCGAACAGCTTGTTCCAGCGGCGCTTGTCGCGGCTCTTCCAGGCCCCGCGATGCCAGGCGTCGGAGCCGATCAGCGGCACCACGGTCGTGGCCTCGGCGAACACCATCTGTTCGAACGTGGTGTCCACCTTGCCCCATGACGCCGCCTCCTTGAGCGTGGACGAAGAGCAGGCCCCGTCGCGCACGTCGGCGACGGTGATCTGGACCGCGTATTTGTGCATGTCCGCCTCGACGCCGAGGATTTCGGCGCAGACGACTGTGTCCTGGGCGAAATTCTTCGGCACCCCCCCGCCGACCATGAACAGGCCGGTCGTGCCCGCGGCGATCTTGACGTCGGTCAGTTCGCGGAAATCCGCGACCGCGTCGATCATCAGATAAGGTTTGCCCTCGGCGATCCGCTCCTTCTGGTGCTTGACCAGACCGAAGCCGGCCGAGCTGTCGACAAAGGCCGGGCAGAAGATCGGCACGCCCTCTTCCCAGGCGGTCTGGATCAGCGAGCCGGGCTTTTTGGCGTTGCCTGCCGCCAGCCATTTGCCCATTTCCCAGATGAATTCGCGGCTGGAGTAGGCGCGGGGCTCCAGGGCGTTGCAGATCTCCAGGATGGTGTGGTCGCAGGCCTGAAGCTCTTGCTCGTCGATATAGGTGTCGTAGATCCGGTCGATGTAGTTTTCACGCAGGACATTGTCGTCCACCTCGCCGGCCGCCTGGTAATGTTTGAAGCCGAGGGCCTCGAAGAAATCCATGTCGACGATCGAGGCCCCGGTGGCGACCACGGCGTCGATCATGCCGAACTTCACCATGTCGCGGTAAACGTGCATGCAGCCGCCGGCCGAGGTCGAGCCGGCCAGGATCAGCCACGGCGAGCAGTCCTTATCCTCGATCGCCATCGAGAAGATGTCGGCGGCGCGCGCGGTGTCACGGCTCGAGAACGACATCTTGCGCATGGCGTCGATGATCGGACGCGCGTCGAACGACGTGATGTCCACGTGCTCGACGGTGTTCTGAAGCAGCTGGGCCTTCTGGTTGGTCTGAACGGGAGCGTTCATTGCAAGGGTTTCCCTTTGATTTGAGCGCCCGTCGTCAAAAGAAACAGCGGCCCGGACGGAGCGACGGGCCGCTGCTGATTACAATGCGTCAGTGACGGTTTAGCGCCGCGACTTCTTCCGCTGACCCGCCTTGCCCTTGGGGCGAGACAGACGAACCACCTTGCGCGCGGTCTCTTCCGCCGTAGTGCGCACGGTCGGGATGGAGCGCGGTGCCAGGCCGTAGAGCGAGGCCATCGGGGCGTCCTCGACCGCCGCGAGGTCGTGCTCGCCATAGCCGTTGAAGCCGGTCGACATCGCCACGCCATAGGCGCCCATCATGCCGATCTCGATGAAATCGCCTTCCCGCACATCGGCCGGCAGCCAGAACGGTCCCGGCATATGGTCGATGGAATCGCAGGTCGGGCCATAAAAGCGGAACGGCTTGAGGTCGGGGGACGCGTCACCGTCCCGGACCAGTTTGGTCGGGAAGGGCCAGCGCGAGTGGGTCGCGTCGAACAGCGAGCCGTACGAGCCATCGTTCAGATACAGGGCGTCGCCCTTGCGCAGGTCGACCCGACACAGCACCGAGGACGATTCGGCCACCAACGCCCGGCCGGGCTCGCACCACAGCTCGGTCGTTTCCGATACCGGCATCTCGTTGAAACCGCGGTGGATGGCGTCGGCGTATTCCTGCATGTCCGGCGGGACCATGCCCGGGTACACGGACGGAAAGCCGCCGCCGACATCGACGATGTCCACGAACACGCCTGCGCGGCTGATGGCGCGGCCGACCTGGGCCATGGCGGCCTCATAGGCGGACGGGCGCATGCACTGCGAACCGACGTGGAAACAGACGCCCATCAGGCCGTCGACCACCGCCTGGCGCGTGGCCAGCAGCAGCGACGGGGCCTGGTCAGGCGAGACGCCGAACTTGCCCGACAGAGAATAGGCCGCGCCGTCGGCCGAGACCGTCATGCGGACGAGCAGGTTCAGATCGGTCGCGTTGCCGGTGGCGTCGAGGATCTTCTGCAGCTCGTCATGGCTGTCCAGCGCGAAGGTGCGGACACCGTGCTCGAAATAGGCGCGGGTGATCGCGCCCCGGCTCTTGACCGGGTGCATGAAGGCCAGACGCGCGTCGACGCTGACCGAACGGACCAGTTCGATCTCTGACAACGATGCGACGTCGAACGCCGTGACGCCCGCCTCGACCAGGGTCTCGATGACCCAGCGCGAGGGATTGGCCTTCACAGCATAGAAGACGTCGGCCTTTAGATTATCCTGGAACCAGCGCGCCGCTACGGAAACCGAACGCGGTCGCACGAGGGCGACGGGACGTTCAGGGGACCGCTCACGGACCAGGTCCAGGGGAAATGGATACGTGCGCAATTCACGTAAACCCCTGTAATTGTTAAACCCAGCCGGCGTTAGCAGCGCATAGAGTCAGACCACGGGGTCCGCCGGAAGCCGCGATGTAGGGTCATGGGACTGTCATGTAAAGCGGTAATTTTGTGGCCCGGCCTCGGTTTGGCGACCGATGATCCGGGTCCGGAGCGCTCTTGGCCCCCCCGATGAACCCCCGCGCCCCTCCGCCGTTATGGCCAAGGTCAAAAAGCGGCCGCGGAAAGGGCTGATGCATGAATCGCTGGTTGTTCTGGTGGCGCTCGTTACGACGCGAGCTTTGGGTTCGGGCGACGCTGTACGCCGCGGCGGGCGTGGCTGCTGCCCTGCTGGCGGTTTTCGCCGCCCCGTGGGTGCCCAAGGCGGTGGCTGAGCGGCTGGGTGGGGAATCCGTCGGGTCGATCCTGACCATTCTGGCGTCCAGCCTGCTGGGCGTCGCGACCTTTTCGGCAGGGGTGATGGTCACGGCCTATACGGCGGTGTCACAGGCGGCCACGCCGCGGGTGGCGGCCCTGGTCACCAGCGACAGCCAGGTCCAAAAGGCGCTGGCCACCTTCGTCGGGGCGTTCCTCTACTCCATAGTCGCCGTGACCGCCGTCAACGCTCACTATTACGGCCAGGAGGGGCGGGCGATCCTGTTCCTGTTCAGCCTCGGCGTCGTCTGTCTGGTAGCGTATCGGCTGTTGGCCTGGATCAACCGCCTGTCCAGTCTGGCGCGGGTCGGCCACATGATCGAACTGGTCGAGGAACACGCGCGTGCCGCGCTCCGCGACCGGCGCAAGGCTCCCTCTCTCGGGGGGCGGCCCGGTCGCATCAAATCCGGCTTCACCATTCTCGCCGAAGAGACCGGCTATGTGCAGAACGTCGATCCGGCGCGGCTGCAGGACATCGCCGAGGAACAGGACTGTCAGATTGAGGTGGTGGCCCCGCCGGGGGCCTATGTTCGCTCCGGGGATTCGCTCGCCGAACTTAGCGCGCGTGACTGTTCAAAGTCCGCCTGCGATGATTTTCGCTCGGCCTTCGCCATCGGCGGTCAGCGTTCGTTCGCTCAGGATCCGCGCTTCGGCCTGATCGTGCTGGGCGAAATCGCAGCCAAGGCGCTCTCCCCCGGCGTCAACGATCCCGGCACGGCGATCCAGGTGATGGGCGCGGCGGTGCGGGCGCTGGACGAATGGGCGGCGATGGCACCTGACGGTTCCGAGGACGTGCGCTATTCGCGGCTCTGGGCACCGCCCATCGAGGAAGACGATCTGGTCGCCGACGTCTTCGGACCGCCGGCCCGCTTCGGGGCCGGTGACGTGGCCGTGGCGGTGCGGCTGCAAAAGCTGCTGCACATGCTCAGGCGTGACAAGGGACCGCTGGCCACCGCGGCTACGCGCCAGTCAAAGGAGGCGCTGACCCGCGCCCGTTTGGCCATGACCCTGCCGGAGGATATCGGGCTCGTCGAACAGGCCGCCCGCACCGGCTGAGGCGGCGGAAACGCAAGGCTCCGCTGGACGAAATCCTCGCGAACGTGCCATTAAGACTTGCCTCGCGGGCCTGATCGGGCGATGCGGCGCGCCCTTGCAACCGCTTTCAGCGTGTCCATGACCTCAGCCACCGCCGCCGTCGCGTCCGTGAAGGACGTGTCCAAGACTTTCGGCGCTCGTAAGGCCCTGAACGGCGTGTCCGTCGAGGTCGGGGCCGGAGAAATGGTCGCCCTGATCGGTCCGTCCGGTTCGGGCAAATCGACCCTTCTGCGTTCCATCACCGGCCTGCAGACCATCGATTCCGGCAAGGGCACCATCACGGTCTTCGGCGAGGTGGTTCAGAAGAACGGCCGCCTGACCGCCGCCACGCGAGGCGCGCGCCAGAAGCTGGGCATGATCTTCCAGCAGTTCAATCTGGTCGGCCGGCTGTCGCTGTTCTCCAACGTCATGCTGGGTGCCCTCGGACGTCTGCCCGGCTGGCGCGGCTTTCTGGGAGCCTGGCCGTCGGCGGACAAGCGGATCGCCATGGCGGCGCTGCATCGCGTCGGCGTGTCCGAATACGCTGCCCAGCGCGCCAACACCCTGTCGGGGGGCCAGCAACAGCGTGCAGCCATCGCCCGCGCCCTGGTCCAGGGGGCCCGGGCCATCGTGGCCGACGAACCCGTCGCCTCGCTGGACCCCGTCTCCGCCCGCAAGGTGATGGAGCTGCTGGTCGAGCTGAACAAGCGCGACGGCCTGGGGGTCATCGTGACCCTGCACCAGGTTGACTACGCCATCCGCTATTGCGAGCGGGTCATCGCCCTGAAGGCCGGCCAGGTCGTCTACGACGGTCCGGCGACCGGTCTTGACACCAAACAACTCATCGACATCTACGGTCCCGAATTCGAGGACGCGTTCTGGGAAACCAAGGCATGATCTTCGCACCCGTCACCCGCCGTCTCGGCCTGATCGCCGCCGCCGTCGCCATGCTCGGCCTTTCGGCTTGCGGCGGAGGCGACAATGCCCCGGCCGGCTCCCCACCGACGGAGATCACCTTCTCCATTCTGTCCGCCGAGGGCCAGGCCTCGTCCGGTCCGATGTGGCAGCCGCTGCTGGACGACATGGCCAAGGCCATCGGTGTGCCGGTGAAGCCGTATTTCGCGTCGAACTATACCATCCTGGTCGAGGCCATGAAGGGCAACCAGACCCAGGTGGCGTGGCTGTCGGCCAAGCCCTCGATCGAGGCCATCGACCGCGCCCAGGGCGAGGTCATCGCCCGCATCGTCGATCCGGAAGGCCGCGACAGCTACCGCTCGACCCTGATCGTCAAGGCGGGTTCGGGCATCACGCTCGACGACGTCATGGCGTGCGGCAAGAAATATGACTTCGGCATCGGCGACGCCCAGTCGACCTCGGGTACGCTCGCGCCGCTGGCCTTCCTGTTCAATCCGCGCGGCATCGTTCCGGCCCAGTGCTTCAAGACCGTGCGTTCGGCCAACCACCAGGCCAATTCTATGGCGATCTCGACCGGCGTCGTCGACGTCGCCACGTCCAACACCGTCAACACCGTTTTCCTGAACCGTCAGAACCCGCGCGTCGCGGCGCAGATTCAGGAGATCTGGCAGTCGCCTCCGATTCCCGAGAGCGGGATCGTCGTCCGTGAGGACCTCGACCCGGCGACAAAGGAGAAGATCCGCAGCTTCTTCCTGACCTACGGCGTAGGCGATACGCCTGAAGCCGAGCGCCAGCGCAAGGTGCTGGCGGGACTGAACTATTCCCGCTTCAACCCGGCGGACGACAGCTATCTGAACTCGATCCGGGAAATGGTCGCTGACCAGAAGCTGGGCGAGGCCCGCGCCGGGGGCGATGCGACGGCCGTCGCGACCGCCGAGCGCGAGTTGCAGCGCCTGCGCAGTCTGCGAGAGGTCCAGCCTTGACCGACGGGGGCCTCGTCAAGCCCGCAGTCGCGGTGACGGCCATTCCCAAGCCGCCCACCAAGTCCGTGGCGGCCTGGGCGCTCGACGTCCTGATCTGGGGTGGCGTGCTGGCGGTCCTGATCTACAGCGTCAACGACGTGGACCTGGGCAACCTGTCCCGCCTCGTGACCAATGCCGAGAATGTGCGGGACTTCGCTTCGGATCTGCTGCGGCCAGACTTCACCAAATGGCGGCTGTTCGTCGCCCAGATGTGGCAGACGGTGCAGATCGCACTGTGGGGCACCTTCCTGGCCGTCTTCCTGGCCGTCCCGATGGGCCTCGCAGCCGCCCGCAACATCGCCCCGATCTGGGTGGTGACGCCGATCCGCTGGATCATGAACATGCTGAGGTCGATCCCCGACCTCGTCATGGCGTTGCTGTTCATCGTCGCCGTGGGCCTCGGTCCGCTTGCCGGCGTCCTCGCCATTACACTGAATACGGCGGGCGTATTGGCCAAGCTGTTCTCCGAAGCGGTCGAGTCCATCGACAAGGGTCCGGTCGAGGGCGTCCGCGCCACCGGTGCTTCCAGGCTGCACGAGATCGTCTGGGGCGTCATCCCGCAGGTCGCTCCGCTGTGGACCTCGTTCGCCCTCTACCGTTTCGAGTCCAACAGCCGCTCGGCCACCGTACTCGGCCTGATCGGCGCGGGCGGCATCGGTCAGGTGCTGTTCGAGAGCATGAACAACTTCGAGTTCCGCGCCGTCTCGGCCATCGTGATCATCGTGGTGATCGCCGTGACCCTGATCGACATGCTGTCCCAGGCGATGCGCAAGCGCCTGCTCTGATCTTGTCCTTCTCCCCTTGCGGGAGAAGGTTGCAGCCCCGGACTTGATCCGGGCCTGACGGATGAGGGGTCACGCCGAATGCCGGTGCGATCGAGGACCAGATGAAGGCACCGCTTGAGCGACCCCTCATCCGACCTCGCTTCGGCCGGCCACCTTCTCCCGCAAGGGGAGAAGGATCCTAAACCGCCCGCAGATCCGGCGGCGTCGCCTCTTCCGTCAGTATACGGATCGCCTCGTCCAGCGAAACCACCTCCTGCGCCTGCGAACCCAAGCGGCGCAGCGCGACCGTGACCTGTTCGGCCTCGGTCTTGCCGACCACGGCGATGACCGGGACCTTGCCGACCGAATGTTCGCGGACCTTGTAGCCGACCTTTTCGTTGCGCAGGTCGAGCTCGGTGCGCAGACCTGCGGCCTTGAACTTTGCCTGCACTTCGCGCGCATAGTCGTCCGCGTCCGAGACGATGGTCGCCACCACGGCCTGGGTCGGCGCCAGCCACAGCGGGAAGGCCCCGGCGTAGTTCTCGATCATGATGCCGATGAACCGCTCGAACGACCCCAGGATCGCCCGGTGCAGCATTACCGGCCGGTGCTTCTGGCCGTCCTCGCCGATATATTCCGCGTTCAGACGTTCCGGCAGGACATAGTCGAGCTGCAGGGTGCCGCAGGTCCAGGTCCGGCCGATGGCGTCCTTGACGATGAAGTCCAGCTTGGGCGCATAGAAGGCCCCGTCGCCCTCGGCGATGACCGGTTCGACCCCGGCCAGCCGCGCGGCCTCGCCCAGCATGGCCTCGGCCTTGTCCCAGAACGCGTCCGAACCGGCACGGATTTCCGGGCGGGTGGCCAGGGCGATCTCATGCGTCGTCATGCCCAGATCGGCATGCACGATCCGCGTCAGGTCGATGAACGCCCGCGTCTCCTCGACGATCTGGTCCTCGCGGCAGAAGATGTGAGCGTCGTCCTGGGTGAAGCCGCGCACCCGCATCAGGCCGTGCAAGGCGCCCGACGGTTCATAACGGTGGCAGGCCCCAAACTCGGCCATGCGCAGCGGCAGTTCGCGGTACGATCGCTGGCCGACGCCGAAAATCTGTACATGCCCCGGACAGTTCATCGGCTTGAGGGACAGGGTCTCGCCCTCGACCGTCTCGCAGACGAACATGTTGGCCCGGTACTTCTCCCAGTGGCCCGAAGCCTCCCAGAATTTCCGGTCCAGCACCTGGGGCGTCTTGACCTCGACATATCCCGCAGCGTCGAGGCGGCGGCGCATATAGGCCTCGATGACCTGCCACAGGACCCAGCCCTTGGGATGCCAGAAGACCATGCCCCGGCCCTCCTCCTGCATGTGGAAGAGCTCCATGGCCCGGCCGATCTTGCGGTGGTCGCGCTTTTCGGCCTCCTCGACCCGCAGCAGATAGGCGTCCAGCTCGTCCTTGGTGGCCCAGGCGGTGGCGTAGATGCGCTGTAGCTGGGGATTGCGATGATCCCCCCGCCAGTAGGCCCCGGCCAGCTTGGTCAGCTTGAAAGCCTTGCCGACGAATTTGGTCGAGGGGAAATGCGGTCCCCGGCACAGGTCCAGCCAATCTCCCGAGCGGTAGACGGTGATTTCCTCCGTGCCCGGAAGATCACGGATCAGCTCGGCCTTGAAGGTCTCGCCGACCGACAGGAAATGGGCGATGGCGGCGTCGCGATCCCAGACCTCGCGGACCAGCTTTTCGTCGCGGTCGACGATCTCGGCCATCTTCTTCTCGATGGCGGCGAAGTCGTCGGTCGAGAAGGGCTCCTCGCGGGCGAAGTCGTAATAGAAGCCGTCCTCGATCGCCGGGCCGATTGTTACCTGGGTGCCGGGGAACAGTTCCTGCACGGCCTGGGCCAGCACGTGTGCGGCGTCGTGGCGGATGGTCTCCAGCGCGTCGGGGTCGTCGCGCATTATCAGCTTGAAGTCGCCGGAGCCCTCCAGCGGCCGGTCGAGGTCCCATTGCTTGCCGTTGATCTCGACCAGGGCCGCGCGCTTGGCCAGTGACGGCGAAATCGACGCGGCGACGTCGCGGCCCGTGGCGGCGTCGGCATATTGGCGCGAGGCGCCGTCGGGGAATTTCAGGTCAATCATGGTTTCGTCTTTGCGGGCGGCACCGGATCGTATTTCCAGCCTTCGCCGAAGGGTTGGCATTTGCACAGGCGTCTGACCGTCAGCCATCCCCCCTTGATCGGTCCATGCTGGATCAGCGCGTCCCGTCCGTAGTCAGAACAGGTCGGCCGGAACCGGCACGATTGCCCGATCAGGGGTGACAGCGTCAGCTTGTACCCGCGATGGGCCAGCCGCACGCCGCGTTCATAGAGATTTCCGCCGGATGCCATGTCGCCGCGCTTATCCCCTGCCGGACGCGAAGGAGCAACGGGCGCTAGGCCACGCCGGCGAGGCGAGTTCGCCTATCTGCCTGCTCTCGAGCCATTGCCTGCCTCACCGCGTCCAGCGTCGCCTCGATCGCGACCATGGTGGAAGCGTGGCGGGCGGGATAGTCGGCGACCTGTTTCAGCGCGCGCAGGCCTTCGAAACGCCCCGTCGGACCGTAGCCGCCGGCCTTGAGCATGGCGGTCATTTGATCGCGTGCCGTCGCGATCTCTTCCGCCGAAGCCCCGATGACCGCTTCGCCCAGCACGCCCGCCGCAGCCTGGCCGAGGGCGCAGGCCTTCACGTCCTGGGCAAACGCAGAAACCCGGCCATCGTGATCCAGCGTCACGTCCACAACGGCTTTCGATCCGCACAGCCTAGCCACGCGCTCGCCGGTGCCGTCAGGCGCGGACAGGCGACCGGCGTGCGGCAGGTTGGCCGCCAGCTTCAGGATGCGCGCGCTGTAGAGCTCGTCGATCATGGCCTTAAGATAGGGGATCAGCCGCCCTGAAGCGAGGACCAGGTCCGGGCCTGCTCCACCCCGGCCGTTCCGGCGCGGGCGCGCAGCCACTCCAGATTCCGGTCTGCGGCGTCTGGCGGCAGATCGCGGCGCATCATCGCCTCGGCCTCGTCCATCTTGCCGTTCAGGCCCAGCGCCATGGCCAGGTTCAACCGCACCTTCAGCGAGGCGCCCGGCTGGGCCGCGGCGCGACGCAGCAGGGGTTCGGCTCCCGCCGTATCGCCTTTGGTCATGGCCGCGATGGCCATATTGGTCAGGACGTCGGGATTCTCGGGCGAGATGGTCAGCGCCCGCGCCCAGGCGGCTTGCGCATCCTCCGCGCGGCGCACCTGCTCATAGGCCGTACCTAGCAGTGACCACGGGCGCCAGTCTCCGGGCCGGGCGTCCCGCGCCCGCTCCAGGGTCGCGATGCCGTAAAAGGCGTGCCCACGCGCGATGTGACCACGTCCGGCCTCCAGCATGGCCTCGACGTTGGTCGGCTGCACCAGCAGAACCCGCTCGGCCATGTCGGCGGCCTGATCGAAGCGGCCCAGTTCGCGCATCGCCTGGGCCGCCTTGACCCCGGCGACGGGGTCGCCCGGATTGATGTCGGCCTGGTCGGACCAGAAGACCGATCGGCTCAGGGCGTCGGCGCGGTCGTAGGCGGCGCGCGCTTCGGCGGTGGCGGCCACCCTCTGCGACGGGGCGGCGGGTGCGGCCTGTCGCGCCATCAGTGGCGTGGCCGTGAGGGTCGCGGCGATCAGGGCGACGGTTGCGATGCGGGCTGCGTTGCGCGACATGAAAGACGCTCCGGAAGGGTTGGGGACAGAGACTCGGCCTTTCGCGTCAATCCTAGGTTAAGATCGGCCCGCGTCGGCCGGAAAGGCCGCTCGCCATGTCCGCCCTCCATCCCGACCTGCTGACGTCCGACGCGACCGATGCCTTGCCCGTCCACGTCGTGCTCAAGGGCCAGTCCCTGCCGGATGCCGTCGCGGCCTGGGCGCAGGCGAACGATTTTACGGGCAAGACGGGCCAGTTGCTCGTCCTTCCGGGCACCGAGGGCGCGGTGGCGGGCGCCCTTTTCGGAGGCGGCGATGTCTTCGATCCCATGACTGTCCGGGCGCTGGCCGCGCGCCTGCCCGAAGGGCTCTGGCGTCTGGACGACGGTCAAGATGAAACCAGCGCCAAGGCCGCCCTGGCCTTTGCCCTGGGGGCGTATCGCTTCGACCGCTACAAGGCGCGTTCGGGCGGCTCGCCTCGCATGGCGACCGGCTCCGGCGTGGATGTTGCCGCCATTCTGCGCATCGTCTCGGCCTGCGCCCTCGCCCGCGAGATGATCGACACGCCCGCCGCCGACATGGGGCCGCTCCAGATCGAGACCATCGCCCGCGAGATCGCCCATGAATCCGGGGCCACCGTCTCCGTCATCGTGGGCGACGACCTGCTGGAGCAGAACTATCCCGCCGTCCATGCCGTGGGCCGCGCCGCCGCCCCGCATCGCGCGCCGCGCGTCATCGAGATCGGCTGGAGGCTCGACCGGGCCGACTTTCCGCTCGTCGTTCTCGTCGGCAAGGGCGTGGTCTTCGATTCCGGCGGGCTGAACATCAAGGCTCCCGCCGGCATGCGTAACATGAAGAAGGACATGGGCGGATCGGCGCACGTCCTCGCCCTGGGGCGACTGGCCATGCAGGCGAAACTGCCCGTCCGTCTGGTGGTGCTGGTCGCGGCGGTTGAGAATGCCATCTCCGGCGACGCCTTCCGGCCTGGCGACGTGCTGAATACCCGCAAGGGCCTGACCGTCGAGGTCGGTAATACAGATGCCGAGGGCCGGCTGATCCTGGCCGACGTCCTGACCCGAGCGAGCGAGCATTCGCCGGACCTGACGCTGGACTTCGCCACCCTGACCGGTGCCGCGCGCGTCGCCCTCGGACCCGATCTGCCGCCGCTCTACACGGACGATGACGCGCTGGCCTCGGACCTGCTGGCGGCCGGGCAGGCGGTCGGCGACCCTCTGTGGCGGATGCCGCTGTGGCCCGGCTATCGCGCCGCCATAGAGGCCGAGATCGCCGATCTGCGCAACGACTCCGCCGCTTGGGCGCAGGGCGGATCGATCACTGCGGCCCTGTTCCTGCAACGCTTCGCGCCGACGACCGGCGCCTGGGCGCACATGGACATTTTCGCGTGGAACCCGCGCGCCCAACCGGGACGACCCGAGGGCGGCGAGGCCCAGGCCCTTCGCGCCTGTTTCGAAATGCTTTCCCGGCGTTTTTCCACACACTGATTGCTTTTGTTAACGGGACTTTCGCCTTCGGGCGTCACCGTGCGGGCTCAAGACAAGGGCCTTCGCTTGACCGCAGCCGTCGCCATCTTTGATCCGCGCATGACGCTCGCCCGGCCCGATCTGGCCGAGCAGGCGCTCGAGGGATTGGTGCATGCCGAGGCCTACCGCGCCGTTCGCCCCATGCACTGCGCCGTCCCCTTTGTGGCTTTGCGCGCCGAGGCCGACGCCGCCTCGGAACAGATCGACGAACTGATCTACGGCGAGGCCTTCGACATGCTGGACGCGCGCGGCGAACTAGTCTGGGGCCGGGCCCGTCGCGACGGCGTGGTCGGCTGGATCCCGGCGTCCGCCCTGTCGACGGGCGCGCCGGCGCCGACGCACAGGATTGCCTCCCCCTCGGCCGCCCTGCCGCTCAACGCCTTGATCGTGGAGCGAGCCGTGGGCGTGAAGGAAGATGACCTGACGCCGGTCGGTCGGTTCGAAAGCGACCCTCTCGCCGTCGCCGAACGCCTTCTGGGTGTGCCGCACAGCCCCGGCGCGCGGTCGTCCGTCGCTACGGACGGCTCGGGCCTGATCCAGCAAGCGCTCTACGCCTGCGGTCTGCCCGGCCCGCGCCATTCCGACCAGCAGGCCGAGCTGGGCGTGGCGGTCGAGCGTTCGCAGGCGCTTCGGGGCGATCTGGTGGTCTGGCCGGCGCCCGCCGGGAACCACGCCTGGACCGGCCATTCGGCTTTCATGCTGGACCAGGGACACGTGCTCCATGCCACGGGCCACCACGGGGCCGTCGTGGTCGAGGCCTTCGGCGAGGCCGACGCCCGCTATCGCGCCGGCGGCTTCTCGGCTCCTGTCTTCCGCCGCCTTCAGGCCTGACGCCGCATCCATCCGCTCATTGCCGCGAAAGCGGACATAATGGGGATCACGCCGCTGTCAGGCGCGCTGCGGCCCAACGCGCCGCGTCGGCGACGACGGGCGAAGGGTCGTCGACCAAGGCCTGGGCGGATGCCAGCAGACCTTCGTCGCCGCTGTTGCCGATCGCGTAGAGCACGTTCCGTACGAACCGGTCCCGCCCGATCCGCTTGACCGGGCTCTTGCTGAACAGGACCCGGAAGGCCGCATCATCGAGCGCGGCGAGATCGGACAGCCGTGGCGATACCAGCGCGTCCCGGGCCTTCACCCGCCCCTCGCGCGCCTCCGCCGCGAACTTGTTCCACGGGCAGACGGCCAGACAGTCGTCGCAGCCGTAGATGCGGCTGCCGGTCGCCGTCCGGAATTCCTCCGGCCATGCACCGGCAAACTCGATGGTCAGATAGGACAGGCATCGCCGCGCATCCAGCTGGAACGGGGCGGGGAAGGCGTTGGTGGGGCACGCGTCCATACACGCCGTGCAGGTCCCGCAATGCTCGCCTTCAGGCGCGTCCGGCTCCATCTCGGCGGCGCTGAGGATGACCCCCAAGAACAGCCAGTTGCCATGCGTTCGAGACAGCAGATTGGTGTGCTTGCCCTGCCAGCCGAGGCCCGCCCGCTGGGCCAACGGTTTTTCCATCAGGGGTGCGGTGTCGACGAACACCTTCACCGCTTCGCCGGTTCTGGCCGCGATCTGGCCCGCCAGCGTCTTCAGCCGCCCCTTGATGACCTCGTGATAATCGTCGCCGCGCGCATAGACCGAAATGTAACCGGCCGAGGCGTCGGCCATCTCGGGCAGGGGATCATGCTCCGGCCCGTAGTTCATGCCCAGGACGACGGCGCTACGGGCGTCGGCCCACATAGCGGTCGGGTGGCTGCGGCGCTTCAGCGTCGTCTCCATCCATCCCATCTCGCCGTGCCGACCCGCCTCGACGAAATGGGCCAGTCGCTCGCCCGCGCTCCACGGCTCGGCCGCCGAGGCGAAGCGGCAGACGTCGAAGCCCAGCGCGGTTGCGGCGGTCCGGATGGATTGGCGGTGGTCAGCCACGGTCTGTCACGCGGGCGGAGGCCCCTCAGAAATCGAGGTCGGCATAATGGCCCGAAGCGGCCACCCCCGGAAAGCGGTCCGTCAGCAGCGGACGGAAACAGGGCCGCGACTTCAGCTTCATGTACCAGGTGCGCAGGCCCGGATAGGCCGTCCAGGTGATCTCGCCGAAATAGTCCAGCACCGACAGATGCCCCGCCGCGACCATGTCGGCCTGGCTGAGGCGACGTCCAGCCAGCGCGTCGCGGGTCGTCAGCAGGCATTCCAGCATGGTCAGATGCGCCTTGAGCGCCTCGCGGCCCGAACGCAGAGCCCGCGCTTCCGGCGGTCCGAGGCGCAGCAGCGGCTTTTCCATCCGCTCGTGCAACAGGACGGCGTTGACCTCGTCATTGAAGCGGCGGTCGAACCAGCTGACCAGACGGCGCGTCTCGGCGCGTTCGGCGGGATCGACGGGCATCAGGAACGCCTCCGCCGACCGGTCTTCCAGCCATCCCAGTATCGCGGCCGGTTCGCAAAGCGTCAGGGAACGCCCGGCTTCGGCTGTCTGCAGGACGGGCGGCATGCCGGACGGGTTCAGGTCGCCGACGGGGCAGTCGGCTTCCCACGGACGGACCACCGTCTCGGTGAACTCGACCCTGGCCTCGCCGAGCGCGAGGCGGGCGGTCCGGGACCCCGGATCGAATGGGAAATGAAAGAGGACGCTGGCCGCCATGCGTGGTTCATGCCTGAAGGGCGTTAAGCCCGCGTTAGCCATGGAGCGTTTCGCGGCCCGCCTCTGCGTCGCCGTTCAGGACCACGGGCCTTTCGCCGGATCCGGCTGAAGAGTGGCGTCTGGCGTTGTTTCGTCTTCCGCAGCGACGGGATCGCTAACCGACTCGACGGGGCTCTCCATTCGGCCCCGGGGATCCGGGTGGATCAGGATGTCGGCGCGCGGGAAGGCCGCCAGCAGACGATTCTCCGCCTCGACGACGACGGCGTGGGCCTGTTGCAGCGTCTGTTCAGGGTCCAGATCGACGTGCATCTGGATCATCATGGCGGATCCTGCCATGCGGCTACGCAACTGGTGCACGCCGGAAATGCGCGGGTCCGACAGGACGGAGGTGGTGATGGTGACCCGGTCGGCGTCGGACACCGCCCGGTCCAGCAGGTGGTCGGCCGCGCCCTTCAGCAGGGCCAGCCCTCCCCAGAACAGCCACACCGCGACGATCAGGCCGGCGGCCGCGTCCAGTCCCGGCGCGGCGAGGAAGGCACCCGAGATCACCCCGACCAGCACGACGGCGCTGGATGCCAGGTCTGCGGCGTAGTGCGCGCGGTCGGCCTGGACGGCGACGGAACCGCTGCGCTTGATCGCCCGACCCTGCATCCACACCAGCCAGCCGGTCAGGGCGAAGGAGACGAGCACCACGAAGACGCTCCAGTACCCGTTCGTCACCGGACGTGGATCGAAGATGCGCTGGATGGCCTCCCAACCGATGAAGACGCTGGAGGCGAAGATCAGCCCTGCCTGCACCAGCGCCGCCAGCGCCTCAGCCTTGCCGTGGCCGTATCTGTGTTCGTGATCGGCGGGCTGCGCGGCCCAGCGGACGGCGAAGAAGGTGGCCAGGGAGGCGATCAGGTCCAGCGCAGAATCCGCCAGAGACGCCAGCATCGCCACCGACCCCGAGGCACCGAAGGCGAACGCCTTCAGGGCTATCAGCGCGACGGCGACGCCGACCGACAGGCGTGTCACGTTGCGGATGGCCAGATGGGCGTTGTCGAAGGAGCTCGCAGTCATCGGGCCCTTGTCGCGGAAAGGTGCCGCGCTGCCAAGGCTGCGCGCCCTGGAAGTCGTTGGCGTCATCGTCACGAAAGCGCCCCATGATTCGCTCCTCATGAGCCCGGAGGTTCGTGAAGCCTTTTGGAGGCCGGCATGCAGGCGGCGGACACGGCGACAGGGACGGGCGGCTGGGTCGGGCGCGGCGAAGCGCTGTCCCGGCTCGGGGTCAAGGCCCAGACCCTCTATGCCTACGTCAGCCGGGGGCGGATCGCGGCCAGGCCCGATCCCGAAGACCCGCGCCGCAGCCTTTACGCCGCCCGCGACATCGCGCGCCTGACCGGCGGCCAGATCGCCGAAGACGTCGCCTTGCTGCCCTCCGTCGGCGCGCCGGCGCGAGGCGAGGCGGAGGTTCAATCGGGCCTGACCCTGATCGCCGGTGGCCGCCTGTTCTATCGCGGCATGGACGCGATCCAGCTGGCCGAGACGGCGACGCTGGAAGATGTGGCGCGCCGCCTGTGGGACGCCCGCGACGCCAACCCTTTCGCCGAAGTGCGCCCCCGGGTCGGCGCCGTTCCGGGGGGATCGGCCCGGGCCCGTCTGTTCGCCGCCTTGGCGCGTCGGGCCGAGGAAGACGCCGACCGAAAGCCGCGCCCCATCGCGGACCTGCGACTGGAATGCGCCCGGGTGCTGGACGAGGCGGTGGACGCCTTCGTCGGCTCAGGTCCGCGCCTGTTCCTGCACCAGCGGCTGGCGCGCGCCTGGAAGGTGCCGGAACGCGACGTTCACCTGATCCGTCGCGCGCTCGTTCTGGCGGCGGACCACGAGATGAACCCCGCTGTCCTGACCACGCGGGCCGCGGCCGGCGGCGGCGCGTCTCCGGCGGCGGCGGCCCTGGCCGGGCTGGCGACCCTGGCGGGATCGGAAGCGATCGCGGAACTGTCGCGCGCCTCGGCCTGGATTCTGGCCGTGCGCCGTCAGGCGGTCGATGCCGCCCGGCGCGCCCATGAGATGGGTGCCCTCGGCGGGTTCGGCGATCCGATCTATCCCTCCGGCGATCCTCGCGCGGCCGCCCTGCTCGCCGTTGCCGACCTGCCCCTCGATCTGGCCCGCGCGATGGACGAGGGCCGGGAGGCGACCGGCCTGGCCCCGAACTTCGGCCTGGCCCTGGGGACCGTGGCGCGGCGGCTGGAGCTACCGCGCGAGGCGGCGACGGACCTGTTGCTGACGGGGCGGCTGGCAGGACTTCTGGGCCATGCGCTGGATCAGATCGCGAACGGCTCGCCTATCCGGGCACGCCTGCGCTATGTGGGGCCGGAACCGGGCGCGCACTGACGCCTCCATCTCATAGGGAGCGTCCATGCCGGACTGGCTTGCTGCGATCATCCTCGGCCTGGTCGAGGGCCTGACGGAGTTCATCCCCGTCTCGTCCACCGGCCACCTTCTTCTGGCCAAGCAGGCACTGGGCCTGGGCGACGAACCTTGGGACACCTTCATCGTCATGATCCAGCTGGGCGCGATCCTCGCGGTCGTGGCTCTCTACTTCCAGCGGCTATGGGGCGTGCTGATCAGGCTGCCGGGCAAGGACCCCGCCGCGCGGCGCTTTGCCATTTCGGTGCTGCTGGCCTTCATCCCCTCCGCGATCCTCGGCCTGCTGTTCCACGACTTCATCAAGGAGGTGTTGTTCAACACCACCATCGTCTGCGTCACCTTGATCATCGGCGGCTTCGCGCTGATCGCGCTGGAGCGCTGGGCCCCCAAGGCGCGCGAGTTCGACGCCATGAGCTTCTCCTGGAGGACCGCCCTGGGCGTCGGCCTGTTCCAGTGCCTGTCGATTATTCCCGGCGTGTCGCGCAGCGGCGCCACCATCGTCGGCGGCCTGCTGCTCGGCGTCGACAAGAAGGCGGCCGCCGAGTTCTCGTTCTTCCTGGCCATCCCGACCATGGTCGGGGCCTTTAGCCTCGACTTCTGGACGAGCCGGGACATGCTCAATGGTGACGTCCTCGGCCTGATCGCGATCGGCTTCGTCGTCTCGTTCATCAGCGGCCTGTTCGTCGTGCGGATGCTGGTTGATTTCGTCGGACGCCACGGCTTCGCGCCCTTCGCCTGGTGGCGGATCGCGATCGGCTCCATCGGCCTCGCCGCGATCTGGCTACTGGCCTGAATCAGCCTGGACGCTCAGGTCGACGGACGCTCCGAGAACTGCCCACCCCGGCGGTAGCGCCACAGGTAAGACGGGGCGATGGCCTCGATGCCGGTCGGATGGATGCCCAGCTCTGTCAGGCCCTCGGCGCCGTCGGCCACGACGTTGTCGGTCTCCAGCGAGATCACCTGGTCGCGCGTCAGGACCGGCGGAATGCCGACCAGCGCCGTCAGCTGCGCCATCGAACCGATGGCCTTGGCGGCGAAGAAGGGCAGGGGGATTAGGGCGTTACCTCGGCGGGTCTCGCGCAGGATCAGCTTCAGGACGTCCTTGAAGGTCATGACGGCCGGACCGCCCAGTTCGAAGGTGCGTCCCGCCGCCTCGGGCAGGACCACGGCGCGGGCGATCGCCTCGGCCACATCGCCGACATAGACCGGCTGGAACTTGGTCTTGCCACCACCGATCAGTGGCAGCGCCGGCGCGAACTGGGCCATCTGGGCGAAGCGATTCAGGAAGCTGTCGCCTGATCCGAACACGATGGACGGCCGCAAAATCACGGCGTTCGGCTTGACCCGTCGTACGGCCATCTCGGCCTCGGCTTTAGAGCGGGCGTAGTCCGACGCCCCTTCTGGATTGGCGCCGATGGCCGAGACCTGGACCAGACGATCGACGCCGGCTGCGGCGCAGGCCTCGGCGATATGGCGCGAGGCGTCGACGTGCTGGGCCTGGAAGGTCCGCGAACCAGCTTCATAGAGAATGCCGATCAGATTGACCGCAGCGTCCGCGCCTTTCAGGGCCGCAGCGACCTCATCCGGCCGCGTGGCGTCGCAGCGGACGGCCACGATCTGGCCGACGTCGCCCTGTGGCTTCAGGTCATAGGCGCGGTCGGGACGGCGCACGGCCACCCGCACCCGCCATCCCCGCTTGGCCAAAGCGCGCACCACCTGGCCCCCGACGAAGCCGGATCCGCCGAAAACAGTGACAAGGCCGGGCGCGGTTTCGCTCATGATGGACTCCCAGATGGTCGCGACCGGCGCCGGCCGGTCCCGGCGCGGGGATTAGACGATGGTCATGGCGGCTGCAACGCGAAGTGCGCTTTCGCCGCGGCTTCAAGGACCGCGAAATGCCTGTTGACCCGCTGGGGGGGCTGCCTTAAGGGTCCGCGCCTTCCGGACGGAAATGCTTTCAAACGCGAAGACGTCTGGGCCCAGGTGGCGGAATTGGTAGACGCGCTGGCTTCAGGTGCCAGTGATAGAAATGTCGTGGAGGTTCGAGTCCTCTCCTGGGCACCATCTTTTCAACGGCGTCGCATCGAAAGCTGCGGCGCCGTTTGTTTTTGGGCCCTATCGCCTCGCGCGCGGCGCTCGGCTACTTGAGGGCGACGTTTTCTTCCGCCGCCAAGGCTTCTAATCCCAAATGACCATCCATTTCCACGAAGGCGACCTGCCCAACGGCCTGGATCTGGGTCCGGAAGTCGCGATCGATTCCGAGACCATGGGCCTGCGCTTCCGCCGCGACCCGCTGTGCGTGGTCCAGCTGTCGTCCGGCGACGGCGACGCTCACGTCGTGCGCATGGCCCGGCCCGGCTATGACTGCCCGAACCTGAAGCGTCTGCTGGCCGATCCGGCGGCGTTGAAGCTGTTCCACTTCGGTCGCTTCGACATCGGCATGTTCCAGCTGCACCTGGGGGTCGAGACCCGGCCGGTCTATTGCACCAAGATCGCCTCCAAACTGGCCCGCACCTACACCGACCGCCACGGTCTCAAGGATGTGGTGCGCGAACTGGCCGGTGTGGACCTGTCCAAGGCCCAGCAGAGCTCGGACTGGGGCGCGGCCGAACTGACGCCCGCCCAGCTGGAATATGCGGCGTCGGACGTCCTCTATCTGCATGCCGTCAAGCGCCGGCTGGACGAGATGCTGGAGCGCGAGGGGCGGACCGAGCTGGCCCGCAAGCTGTTCGACTTCCTGCCGACGCGTTCGGCGCTCGACCTGGCTGGCTGGGACGAGATCGACATCTTCGCCCACGCCTGATGACCGAACCCGGCGACAATCGCGATCGGGCGGACGAGGCCCGCGTCGCCGCCACCGCGAAACAGTTCCGAGAGCGGTCGCGGCGGGTCCGTTTGCTACGGCGCGTCCTGCCGGTGGTGATCATCGTGCTGGCCGGTGGCACCGTTAGCTGGATCGTGTTGCGCAGCGTCATGTCGGACGTCGAGCGCAGGGCCGGAGTGAGCCAGCAGATATCGTTGGAGAATTCTCGCTTCGTCGGGCAGGACGCCGAGGGCCGCAGTTTCGTGATCGGGTTTAAACGCGCCGTCAGAAACTCTGAAACAGGTCGATACCGCCTGATCGGCCCGGCGCTCCGCCTCAATCTGGGCGGTGCCAAGGTCACCGAGTTGACCGCCGACGCCGGTGAGTACAACGAGATCGCCAGGACCGTGACGATCGGCCCGAACGTGCGGATTTCGGACGGTGGCTCCGGCTTCATCCTCGTCACCCCCGAGGCGGTGGTCGACACATCGACCGGCATCGTGACCGGTTCCAGGGGCGTTCAGGGAACAGGCCCCCTTGGAACCATCTCCGCTTCGTCCTATGCGATTTATGAACAGGGCCAACGGGTGGTGTTCAGCGGCTCGGGCGATAACAAGGTGCGCGGGACGATTAACCCGGCGAGGTCGGACGGATGACTATGAGCAGAACCCTGACGATGGCCGGCCTCGCGCTGGCCCTGCTCGCGCTGCCGACGATGGGCGACGCCCAGACGGCCCCCGTCGCGGCGGGGAGCGGCGCGGTTTCCTATGGGGCTGACAGCGGTGAGTACACCCCGGCGGGTTTCGCCCTGCGTGGCCGGGCCGAGGTCGTCCAGGGCCAGAACCGCCTGCGCGCCGACACCATCAACGGCATGGTGGCCGACGGCGACCTGCGCCGGGTCGAGGCGTCGGGGAACGTCTATTTCGTCACCCCCGACCAGACCATCCGCGGCGACCGCGCTGTCTACACCCTGGCCAGCGATGAGGTGGTGATGAGCGGCGACGTGATCCTGACCCAGGGCCAGAACATTCTGACCGGCGGTCGGCTGGTCTACAACACCCGTACCGAGACGGCACAGATGGAGGGGGCGTCCAACGGACGCATCCGAGGCGTCTTCTATCCCGAAAACGGCGGGAACTGAGCTCCGGCTCGGCTGACGCGTGGCACGCAAGGAACTTTCAGCGCTCAACGTCCATGACGCCGCCGCCCCCGAGGCACCGGCGGTGGCGGCGCGCGCGACAGGGCTGCGGGCCGAAAACCTCGCCCGCTCGTTCGGGTCGCGGCAGGTGGTCAAGGACGTGTCCCTGACGGTCCAGCGCGGTCAGGTGGCGGGCCTTCTGGGTCCCAACGGCGCGGGCAAGACCACCTGTTTCTACATGATCACCGGCCTGATCCCGCCCGACAGCGGCTCCATCTGGCTGGACGGCGAGGACATCACCGCCCAGCCCATGTATCAGCGCGCCCGGATGGGGCTGGGCTATCTGGCGCAGGAAGCCTCCATCTTCCGCGGCATGACGGTCGAGCAGAACGTCAAGGCGGTGGTCGAACTGCATCACGAGGGCCAGGCCGCCATCGCCGAGGAGACCCGTCGCCTGCTGGAAGAATTGCGCATCGACCACCTGCGTCAGGCTCCGGCCGCAGGGCTGTCGGGCGGCGAGCGGCGGCGCTGCGAGATCGCGCGCGCGCTGGCGGGCAAACCCAGCTTCATGCTGCTGGACGAACCCTTCGCCGGCATCGACCCCCTCGCCATCGCCGACATCCGTCAGGTCATCGGCTATCTGGCGCGACAGGGTATCGGCGTGTTGATCACCGACCACAACGTCCGCGAGACGCTGGAAATCATCGACCACGCCTCGATCATCTCGGCCGGTTCGGTGCTGTTCGAGGGCAAGGCCGAGGACGTCATCCGCGACCCTGAAGTGCGCCGTGTCTATCTGGGCGACATGTACGGCTGATCGCGCGACGCGGAGCGCAATGATTTACGCCTTGCCCACGCCAGAGCTTGGCCCCTAGGCTCAGGACCCATTAAAGGGATTCACACGGTCGTGGCGATCTGATTCACTGGTGGCAGGAGGAGCCTGTCATGAGTGATCTGTTTTGGCTGACGAACAAGCAGATGCGTCGGATCAAGCCATATTTCCCGCTGT
>NZ_JBDNHO010000002.1:0-39430 GCF_041688735.1 Brevundimonas sp. | reverse complement strand
CACGCTCCCGAAGATCGTCCGAACGCGCCTTGCCCATAATAGCCTCCCAATCAGAAGACCCATGGACTCACGGTTCGGACCCGATGGGAATCCCCCGCTCGATCACATTCGATTCAACTCAGCGGGCGGCTGCTCTAGAGCCTGATCCTGGAGCGAAATCTGAGCTTGGACGCCAGCGCGTCCAAACCGATTTCACTCTGAAAGCGTCTCAGCCGCGCATCGCATCGCTCAAACGGTTCATCGTGATCTGGAACAGGCCGTCGGTCGTACCGCCGAACTCATAGAGGGCGACGAGAATGACCAGGACCATCAGCGACAGGATCAGGCCGCATTCAATCGCGGTGGCACCGCTGTCGTCGCGTCCGAAGCGGGAAAGCAATCGTCGCAGCATCGGCCCCCTCCTTTTCGGCGGCTAGAGCAGGTCGCGCAGCCAAGCGACCAGTGGAACGTCTGCCGGCGGCATGGGATAGTCCGAAAGCTCGTTCGGCTTCACCCACTTCAGCGCCGCGTGTTCGCGGTTCTGGACCACCCCAGACCAACGTCGGCAAAGATACAGTGGCATCAACAGGTGAAATGATTCGTAAGCGTGACTGGTAAACACGAACGGGGCCAGGCAGGCCTCGGTGACATCTATCCCGAGTTCCTCATGCAGTTCGCGGATCAGCGCCGCTTCCGGTCGCTCGCGCGGCTCGACCTTTCCGCCCGGAAACTCCCACAGGCCGGCCAGCTGTTTGCCCTCGGGCCGCTGGGCGATCAGCACCCGGCCGTCGACGTCGATCAGGGCGACCGCGACGACGAGGACGGTCTCAAGGCCCTCGCTCACGAGCGATAATCGCCGTTGATCTCGACGTAGCGTTTGGTCAGGTCGCAGGTCCAGACTGTGGCCGAGGCGCGGCCCGAGCCGACGTCGACGGTGATGTCGATCTCGGCGTTCTTCATATAGGCGCTCATCGCGGCCTCGTCGTAGGTCGGCGACGGGGCACCGTCGACGGCCGCGACGTGCGGGCCGAAGCGGATGGCCAGATGGTCGCGATCGACCGGCTCCTCGGTCTTGCCGACAGCCATCACCACCCGCCCCCAGTTGGCGTCCTCGCCCGCGAGCGCGGTCTTCACCAGCGGACTGTCGGCGATCGACTTGGCCAGCTTTCGGGCTGATGCCGGGCTGGCCGCCCCGTCCACGGTGACGCGAACGAATTTGGTGGCGCCTTCACCGTCGCGGACCAGCTGGTGGGCGAGGTCAAGCATGACCTTGTCCAGCGCGGCCGAGAATTCCTTGAGCCGCCGGTCGCCGACCCGGCCGATGCGCGGGGCTCCGCTCGCGCCCGTGGCGAACAGCAGGCAGGTGTCGTTGGTCGAGGTGTCGCCGTCGACCGTCACGCTGTTGAAGGTCGTCCGCACGTGCAGGCCCAGCAGCGCCTGCAACACCGGCGGAGCGATGGCCGCGTCGGTGACGATGAAGGCCAGCATGGTCGCCATGTCCGGCGCGATCATGCCCGACCCCTTGGCGATGCCGGCGATGCGGACGGTGCGACCGTCGATCTGGCATTCGGCGAAGGCCCCCTTGGGAAAGGTATCCGTGGTCATGATGCCCAGGCCAGCGACGGCCCACTGACCCGTCGCACTGGCGTCGGCGTCCAGCGCCGCCTCGACGTCGGCCAGGCGGGCGGCGATCTTGCGGTCGTCCAGCAGCACGCCGATCACCCCGGTCGAGGCCAGCATCACGTCGCGCTGGCGACAGCCGAAGCGTTTGGCGACCTCCGAGGCCGTGCGCCGGGCGGCGTCAGCCCCCGCCTTGCCGGTGAAGGCGTTGGCGCAACCGGCGTTGACGACCAGCGCACGCACGTCCTCCCCCCCGCCGTCGGCTGCCAGCTGACGCTTGCACCAGTCGACGGGGGCCGAGCCGATCTTGTGGCGCGTGAACACCCCGGCGCAGGTCGTGCCGCGCGCGAAGCGGAACACCACCAGGTCGTCGCGCTCGTGCTTGTAGAAACCGGCCCGGGCCGTGGCGATCTCGACCCCGCCGATGGCCGGGATGGCCGGAAAGGGCACGGCCAGGGGCGACACCTCCAGCCCGGGCTTGCCCGGCGCGGCCACGATGACCTTCGTGGGTGTGGTCGCGCGTCTCAGGGCCGTGGCCAGCGGATCGAGCGCCTTTTCGATGGCCTGTTCGATCTTCTGGCCGGTCGAGGCGCGACCCATCTCCGGCGCGCGGCTCATGGGGTCGTCTTGGGCGCGGCCGGGATCGTCGCGGGAGCGGGTGCCGGCGCGGCGGGTGCCACGGGGGCGGGCCGGGGCGCCGAGGCGGGTTCCTGCGAGCGGGTGGTGGCGTTCAGCAGCACATTGACGTCAGCCTTGCCGCGCAACTGCTCCAGCAGCTGACGCACGCCCTCATAGGTCAGGTATCGCACGATCTGCGGCCGCGCCTGTTCCAGCGTCGGCGGCGTTTCGCGACGGCGGTCCTCAACCCGCAGCACCGCCCAGCCGCCTTCGGTCTGGAAGGGGCCGACGGTGGACCCCGCCGGACGGTCGCGCAGCGCATTGGCATAGGCCTGGGGCAGGACGTCCAGCGTCGCATAGCCCAGGTCGCCGCCGGAAAAGCGGGTCGCCTCGTCGATGGAGCGCTGCTGCGCCACCGCCTCGAAGGCCGATCCCTGCGCCAGCAGGCCGACCACGGCGTCGGCTTCCTCCCGCGTGCGCGACAGGATCAAACGGCTGCGGATTTCCTCGGTGGTTTCGGCCAACCGGACCTGCTCGCGATAAATCGTCTCGATGGACTTGTCGTCGATTGTGCCGTTGACGACCGTCTCGACCAGCATGTCGCCGAGGATGCGTTCGCGGGTCGCCTCCAGACGGCGCTGGGCAAGGGCCGAGTTGTCCAGTCCGCGCCGTTCGGCCTCGGCCGCCAGCAGCTTCTGGTCGACTACCTCGTCCAGAACGCGGCGGAACAGGTCGGACGTGGAGTCCAGCGGCTCGCCCTCGCCCACCAGGCCCTGCGCCACCGCCTCGCGCTTGACGTCGGAGGCCCAGATGGTCTCGTCCTGAACCTTGGCCACGGCGCGGTCGCCCGGCTCGGGCGGGCGTTCGGAACCACCGGTTCGGCCGCAGGCCGCGACGGTCAGCAGGACCGCCAGAACGACCGGAAACAATGCGCGGGAAAGCCTCATTCGGGCGAACTCCGTCACGGGGCGACAAAGGCCCTCGCGTTGACAGGGATAAGGCCGGTGCTTAAGTCCCGCCTGCGCCCAAGTCGAGGGCTTTTCGAACGTTCGCGCGACCCTCCCGCGCGCCTGCGACAGGCGCGAGCCGAGGCCGCCGCCGGCGAGAACTTCCTCGCCGCCCTCAGTACCAGAGCACCGCCGCTCGCCCGCCTTTGGATCATCCATGCTCGGCATCGCCAAGAAGTTTTTCGGTTCCTCCAATGACCGTAAGGTCAAGGACTTCCAGGGCCGGGTACAGAAGATCAACGCGCTGGAGGACAAGTTCGCCGGCCTGTCCGACGACGAACTGCGGATGATGACCGACGCCTTCCGCGACCGGATCGCCGGCGGGGAAACGCTGGACAAGGTCATGAACGAGGCCTTCGCTGTGGCGCGTGAGGCTTCCAAGCGGGTGCTGGGCCAGCGCCAGTACGACGTGCAGCTGGCCGGCGGCATGATTCTCAACGACGGCGGCATCGCCGAGATGCGGACCGGCGAGGGCAAGACCCTGGTCGCCGTGGCGCCGGTGTATCTGAACGCGTTGGCGGGCAAGGGCGTCCACGTCATCACCGTCAATGACTATCTGGCCCGTCGCGACGCCGAATGGATGGGACGAGTCTATCGTTTTCTGGGCATGGAGGTCGGCGTCATCGTCAACGGCCTGTCGTCGGGCCAGCGCCAGGCGGCCTATGCGGCCGACATCACCTACGGCACCAATAACGAATTCGGCTTCGACTATCTGCGCGACAATCTGGTCTACGATCGCAACGAAATGGTGCAGCGCCCGCACCATTTCGCCATCGTCGACGAGGTCGACTCCATCCTGATCGACGAGGCTCGCACGCCACTGATCATCTCGGGACCTACCGAGGACCGTTCCGACCTCTATCTGATCGTCGACGGGATCATAAAGGAGCTGATCCTCGACGCGACCACCTTCGACCTCGACGAGAAGCAGCGTCAGGCGCTGCTGACCGAGGAAGGCTCGGAAAAGATCGAGGAGATCATGGAGGCGCGCGGCCTGTTCGCCGCCGACACCACGGGCCTTTACGACGCCGCCAACATCAGCCTGGTGCATCACATCAACCAGGCCCTGCGCGCCAACACTCTGTATCAAAAAGACAAAGACTACATCATCAAGGCCGGCGAGGTCATGCTGATCGATGAGTTCACGGGCCGGATGATGCAGGGCCGCCGGCTGTCCGAAGGCCTTCACCAGGCCATCGAGGCCAAGGAGGGCGTGAAGATCATGCCCGAGAACCAGACGCTGGCCTCGGTCACGATCCAGAACTATTTCCGCCTTTACGAGAAACTGTCCGGCATGACCGGCACGGCCGCGACCGAGGCGCAGGAGTTCCTCGACATCTACACGATGGACGTGTTGGAGGTGCCGACCAACCGACCCGTCAAGCGCATCGATCACGACGACGAGATCTTCCGCACCTCGGCCGAAAAGAACCAGGCCATCGCCGGTTTGATCGCCGAATGCCACCTGCGAGGCCAGCCCATCCTGGTCGGCACGGTATCGATCGAGAAATCCGAGACCCTGTCCGAACTGCTCCGGACCTATGAGCACAAGGTCGAGTCCGGCCGTACCCTGAAGAAGGAATTCGCCGGCAAGGACAAGGACGCGGCCAAGATCGGCGACGCCGCCTTCGACATCACATACGACGTGCAGTTGCGCGGCATTCCCCACAGCGTTCTGAACGCCCGCCAGCACGAACAGGAAGCCTATATCGTCGCCGACGCCGGCCTGCCCGGCGTGGTCACCATCGCCACCAACATGGCTGGCCGCGGCACCGACATCCAGCTGGGCGGCAACCTGGACATGCAGCTCCAGAAGTGGCGTCAGGACCTGCGCAACCTGGCGCAGGAGATCACCCCCGAGCTGGAGGCGACAGAAGAAACCCGCCTGAAAGCCGACATCGCCGTGCAGAAACAGATTTCGCTGGCGGCGGGCGGCCTGTTCGTCCTGGGCACCGAACGTCACGAAAGCCGCCGCATCGACAACCAGCTGCGCGGACGCACCGGCCGCCAGGGCGACCCCGGCACGTCGAAATTCTTCCTGTCCTGCGAGGACGACCTGCTGCGAATCTTCGCCGGCGACCGGCTGGACGCCATCATGCGCAGCTTCGGCGTGGCCGAAGGCGAAGCCATCAGCCACCCTTGGCTGAACCGCGCCGTCGAGACCGCCCAGAAGCGCGTCGAGACCCGCAACTACGACATCCGCAAGAACCTGCTGAAATACGACGACGTCGTGAACGACCAGCGCAAGGCCGTGTTCGAGCAGCGTCAGGAGTTCATGGACTCCCAGGACTTGTCCGAGCTGGTCGGCGAGTTCCGACACGACGTCATCTCCGATCTGATCGAAAAGCATATGCCGCCCAAGGCCTATGCCGAGCAGTGGGACATCGACGGCCTGGACGAAAAAGTCCGCTCGACGCTGGGTCTGGAGCTGCCGCTGCACGATTGGGCCGCCGAGGAGGGCGTGTCGAACGAGGAGTTCGAGGAACGCCTGCTGGCCGCCTCCGACGCCCGCGCAGCCGAGCGTCTGGAGCTGATCGGCGCCGACCAGACGCGTGGCCTCGAGAAGCAGTTCATGCTGCAGATGGTCGACATGCAGTGGCGCGAGCATCTGGTGCATCTGGACCACCTGCGCGGCGTCATCGGCCTGCGTGGCTATGGCCAGCGCGATCCGCTGAACGAGTACAAGACCGAGGCCTTCAATCTGTTCGAGACGCTGCTTTACGAGCTGCGCCACAACGTCACCCGCTGGCTGATGACGGTCGAATTCCGCTTCCAGCCGCCGCCCGCAATGGACCTGCCCGAGTTCCAGGAGATCCATCTGAACCCCGGCAGCGGCGAGAACCAGATGGCCAATCCGGGCGCTCAGAACCCGGAGGGCCAGCTGACCGGCGACGATCGCGCGCGCCTGCCGGTCGAGGCCCTGCCGGTCGGCTGGAACCGTACCCCGCGCAACGCCGACTGCCCCTGTGGATCGGGTCGAAAGTTCAAGCACTGCCACGGCACGCTGGTTTGATTTCCGGCGAGGAATTGAGAGACGCGCCGGGTGGGAATCGAGAGACGCCCGGCAAAGACTTAGAAGACTTCAGGGACAGGACCAGGGATGACCGCGACGAGCCGCAAGGATCTGTTCTCCCGCGCCCTGTCGCTGGACCCCGACCGGCTGCATTTCGCCGCCCATAGCCATCACCTTTGGCCTGACGCCAGCTTCGACGGCCAGATCCGTGCCTGGGTCGAGGCCAACACCTTCGCCGACCGCAAATGGGATCTGGTGTTCGGCGACGTGGTGCCGGAGGCGCAGGCTCACGTGGCGAAAGAGCTGAACCTGCCGTCGCCGGACACGGTCGTGTTCGCCTCCAACACCCACGACTTCCTGCTGCGCATCGTCTCCGGATTCGAGCGCAAGCCCGTCCGCATCCTGTCCACCGACGGCGAGTTCCACGCCTTCCGTCGCCAGGCCGAGCGCTGGGAGGAGGCGGGCGAGGCGGTGGTCACCCGCATCCCGCTCAATCCCGTCGAGACCTTCGACGACCGGTTCATCGCGGCGGCCCGGGGCGGCGGCTTCGACCTGATCGTCATCAGCCAGATTTTCTTCAAGACCGGCCAGGGGTTTGGGGCCGTCGAGGATCTGGCGGCGCTGGCCCGGCCCGAGGGGCCGTGGGTGATCGTCGACGGCTATCACGGCTTCATGGCCACGCCGACTGATCTGTCGGCCGTGGCGGACAAAATATTCTACGTCACCGGAGGCTACAAATACGCCATGGCGGGCGAGGGCGCGGGCATCCTGCACGCCCCGGACGGCTTTTGCCCACGCCCGGTCGCGACGGGCTGGTTCGCCGAGTTCGGCAATCTGATGGGGCCGCCCGACGGGGTCCAGTATCGCGGCGACGCGGGCCGCTTCTGGGGCGCCACCTTCGATGCCACGCCGCTGTACCGCTTTAACGGCGCGCGCCGGATACTGGACGAGAACGGCCTGACCACCGCCGCGATCGCCGACCATGCGCGGGGCCTGATGCGCCGCTTCCAGGACGCGGTGGCGGCAGGCGAGGCCGGGCGGCTGGACCGGGCCGAAATCCTCAATCCCGTGACCGATGAAACCAACCGCGCCCGCTTCCTGGCCATCCGGCACGCGGACGCGCAGGCGTGGCGGGCGCGGCTGCTGGAGGCCAATGTCGTCACCGACGTGCGCGACGACACCATCCGTTTCGGCTTCGGTCTGTACCAGGACGAAGCGGACCTGGAGCGGATGATCGCCACCTGCGCACGCGTGCTCTGACCGGGGTCAACCGGGAGCGAAATCCGCGCGCCGGAGGACGGCGTGGAACAGGGCCGATTACGCGCTTGGCCCAATTGACGTTCAGCAGAGCCGCTGACGGTCACCAAACCCCGTCATTCCGGGGCCGCGTAGCGGAACCCGGAACCCAGGTGTCTGAACTCGGCAGTCGAGTGTGGCGGACGACGGTGTCCAGCCCCTGGGTTCCGGGTTCTGTTCCCGGCTGCGCCGGTCCCAGCCCCGGAATGACGGGGGAAAGGGAACGGGCACCGACACCTGCATGTCGACTGACCCTAGAAAAACGTCGAGTCGTCCTGCCGCTTGGCTTCCGGAGCCTTGCGAGGTCCTGCTGGAGCGGCGGGTTGTTCCGGGCGCGCGCCGGGCGTCGTCGGCGCGGCCTGACCCGGCGCGAGCGGCAGGGTCGGATAGGGCAGGGTCTCGGGGCTGCCGTCTCCGGGATAGACGATCTCCGGCGGCGCGGCACCCTCGGGCTCGACCCGGTCGGGCGCGTCCAGATCGTCGCGGATGAAGACCCAGGAGCGCGTGTCCGAGCAGGCGCAGGCCTTCATGAAGCCTGCGCGGTCGCGCCAGATGACCAACGGCCAAGTGGGCTGCAGCCCCTCCTCCCGCAGATTCTCCGACAGGCTGGCGATGAAGTCGCGACCGGCGTCGACGACGGCCCCGCGCGCCAGATTGCCGTCGGCGGTCGGGATGCCCGCGCCGGTCCAGTTGTTCGACGGCGTCGCCGTCCAGCGCTGATACAGGGTCCAGTCGCGGGTCAGCCACAGCTCTGCGACCGTGGCGCGCTCGGCCGCCGTGGACTGGGCCAGTCCCTCGCGGTCGGGCCGGGCGAACAGGATGAAGCGCGCCTCTATCCCCGCCGCGCGCAGTTTGGGCGCCTCTTCTTGCTCGTAGCGCTGCATGGCGGCGGAGTCCCGATGGCCGATGATGTACAGCGGCTCGCCGCCGCCCCCGGCCGACACCCACGACGCCTCGTCCATCAGCTTCTGAATTTCAGCCTGGTTGTGGGTGATCGTCACCGGCTGGAAGCGCGCGTAGAAATTCTGATAGGCCCAGTAGCCGCCGACGGCCAGAATCAGGCCGAGAACGGCCGCGAGGGCCGACCAGACGAAAAAGCGACGCATGCGGACGGGGGCTCCAGCTTCACGGTTCTGAGAGCGTAACGCTTAACACCGAATTCCGATGCCGCGAACGTCGGAGAGGCGAACCCGTCACCCCATGGTCGGGATGACGAAGCTCGACTCCGCGTGTTCCAGATCGCTGTCGGGCCAGCGGGCGGTGATGGTCTTGACCTTGGTCCAGAATTTGACCCCCTCCATGCCGTGCTGGTTGGTGTCGCCGAAGGCCGAACGCTTCCAGCCGCCGAAGGTGTGATAGGCGACCGGCACCGGGATCGGGACGTTGATCCCGACCATGCCGACATTGACCCGGGCGGCGAAATCTCGCGCCGCGCGGCCGTTCTGGGTGAAGATGGCGACGCCGTTGCCATACTGGTGCTTGCTGGGCAGGCTCAGCGCCTCATCGAAACTGGCGGCGCGGACGATCTGCAGCACCGGGCCGAAGATCTCTTCCTTGTAGGACTCCATCTCCGGCGTGACGTGGTCGAACAGCGACGGGCCGATGAAATAGCCCTTCTCGTGCCCTTGGAGGCTGAAGCCGCGCCCGTCGACGACCAGTTCGGCACCGTCTTTCACGCCCTGTTCGATCCAGCCTTCGACGCGGGCCTTGTGCTGGGCCGTGACGACCGGGCCGTAGTGGGCACCGGCGTCGGTCGAGACGCCGACCCGCATGGTCGGAATCTCGGCGATCATCCGTTCACGCAGCTCGTCGGCGGTTTTCTTGCCTACCGGCACCACCACCGGCAGGGCCATGCAGCGTTCGCCGGCCGAGCCATAGGCCGCGCCGGACAGGTCCTTGATCACCTGGTCCATGTCGGCGTCGGGCAGGACGATGCCGTGGTTCTTGGCCCCGCCCATGGCCTGGACCCGCTTATGGTTGGCGGCCCCGGTCTGATAGACATAGTGAGCGATGTCGGACGAGCCGACGAAGCTGACGGCGTGGACCAGCGGATGGGTCAGGATGGCGTCGACCGCCGCCTTGTCGCCGTGGACGACGTTGAGCACCCCGGCGGGGGCCCCCGCCTCCATCATCAGTTCGGCCAGACGGACGGGCACCGACGGATCGCGCTCGCTGGGCTTGAGGATGAAGGTGTTGCCGACGGCAATGGCCACGCCGAACATCCACATCGGGATCATGGCCGGGAAGTTGAAGGGGGTGATGCCCGCCACCACGCCGAGGGGCTGGCGCATCGAATAGACGTCGATGCCGGGGCCGGCACCCCAGGTGTATTCGCCCTTGAGCACATGCGGGATGCCGCAGGCGAACTCGATCACTTCCAGACCCCGCTGGATGTCGCCCCTGGAGTCGGCGACGACCTTGCCGTGCTCGGCCGACAGCAGTTCGGCCAGCTCTGTCATGTTCGCCTCAACGAGGCGCTTGAACTCGAACATCACCCGCGCGCGGCGCTGGGGATTGGTCGAGGACCAGCCGTCAAAAGCATTCTGGGCGGCCTGGACGGCGCGATCCATGTCGGCGACCGAGGCCAGCTGCACCCGCGCCTGGACCTCGCCGGTGTTGGGATTGAAGACGTCCGAGAACCGGCCCGAAGCGCCTGTGAAGCTGGCACCGTCGATGAAGTGGTTGATATCGCGCATGGGCGGGCGGTCCTCGGGACTGAAACAGGTCGTCAGATGGCCAGCGGTTTAGCCCCTGACCCGCGCGGGCGCCAGCGGCACGGGTGGGGAGACTCTGGCGGACGGTTCACAGCCGACGAGGGGACGGTTTGAATGACAGGGACGGGTGGTGAGGGGGCCTAGCGAGTGGCGGGAGGAACGACGTTTGCATGGCGAGCCAGCCACTGCCAGCGACCCGCCTCCCACACATAGACGTTCGTGTATCTTCTTTGCAGCGGCACTGGTCCAAAGGCTCGTCCAAGTTAGCTCGTGGCGACGGGCGTGAAGACCTCCCCGCCCATCACGACCGCAACGCCGCCGCTGATACGAACTTCTTCCGGAGTCCGCTGGAACTGTTCAGTGGCGATTTCGCCGTTGCGCATGTTCGCAAGAAACTGCTCGCGCGAGAGGACGCGGCCCCCCGGCGCGTTTATCCTCAAATTCGCGTGCGCAAGCCGTTCCAGGCCAGCGACATCGGCTGCCGCAACCATGGCTCGCTGCTGCTCATCAGCCGAGCGGACCGCCGCATCGCCTCCATCTGGCGGCGACACCGTCGCGCACCCCATCACGAGAAGAGCCGGTATCCAGTTCAGGTTCGCCATCATTGCACCGTCCCGCGAACAAATGTCTTACGTCTCCCGCTGGCATACGGAAGTCCTTGTTGTACGCAAAGGGTCTCTAGCCGCTCATTGAAATCGTGCCAGGATGCGGACGTTCAGGAGATGCCGATGTCGGCATCAATCCAACAGCGTCCGGACTTGATTGTAATCGAGTGCAATCAATCACTCCCGACTTCCGCTCATCCCCGCGAAAGCGGGGACCCAGTGCTTTTGCTGCGCCAAGTGATCGGGATCGTCGTCCTTGGGCCGTCGGCGCGACTGGATCGCTCAAAACACCAGGTGCCCGCTTCCGCGGGGATGAGCGGTGTTGAATCCGGACCTAGACCGCCGCGTCGAACAGGGCGTCGCGTGCGATGTCGGCCTTGAGCATGGGGAAGAAATGGGTGCCGCCGGGCACGGTCTCGACGGTGACGTTCGGCAGGCCCCGCGGTGCCTCGGGGACGTGACAGGTCGAGCCGGTCTCGCCCTTCAGGATGCGCACCGGGCGGTCCAGCCGCTTCAGCGCGCGCCAAGGGTCATGGCTCTGGGCCGCATAGTTGGAGGCCTCCCACGCCGGGTCGCAGGCCAGGGTGAAGCCGTCTGGCGTCTCGACCAGACCGTCCACCAGATAGTCGGCCAGCATCATCTCGGGCCAACCCTTGAAGGCCCCGCGTCCCGAATAGGCGGCCAGGGCCTGTTCGCGGCTGTCGAACACGGCGCGGCGGCGCAGGGCGTTCTTGACCAGCGGAATGCGCGAGGCGAGACGGTCCAGAAGCGGAAGCTGGAAGGCGGCGACGGTCAGGCGACTCCAGATCACCGGATCGAACAGCACGAGGCCGGCGACCCGCTCGGGGCGTTCGGCGGCGGCCAGAAGCGCCGAGGTTCCGCCCATGGAGTGTCCGGCAAGGACGACCGGCGGGCCGTCCAGCGCATCCAGCAGGGCGATCAGGTCGTCGCGGTGGTCGTGCCAATGGCGTCGGCCCTTCGCCTCGGTCGGCAGCAGGGTCGCGCCGTGGCCGCGCAGGTCCGGCGCCCAGATGCGCAGGCTGCCGGAGAGCGGTGCCAGCAGGGTGCGGTAGGTCATGGCGTTGAAGCCGTTGGCGTGGACGAAGACCAGATCGACCGGGCGTTTCTCATCGCCGAAATCCAGCACGCTCATGGGCCCTTCGCCCGAGGGCGCGCGCACGGACAGCGTCAGTCGACGGGGCGGGGAGAGCCGGATTGCGTCCATGGGGGGGCAGATAGGAGGTCGACGGCCCCTTCGCCAGCGTCCAGGTCGCCTCAGACGGCCACCCGGCAGGCCGGGCAGCGGCCATGCGCCTCGATCGTGGTGCGGGCAATGACGTAACCGGCGTGTTCGGCGGCGGAGTCCAGACCCCCGGCCGCCGGCGCGGACACCTCTTCCGTCGCGCCGCAACAGTCGCAGATCAGGAAGGCGGCCGCGTGCAGCGATCCTGCTTCGCCAGTCTCGACATTGCAGGCCACATAGGCGCTGATCGAGGCGATCCGGTGCGCCAGTCCCTTGCGCTCGAGGAACTCCAGCGCGCGATAGACAGTAGGTGGCTTGGCGGGCCGGCCGTCTTCGCCGAAGCGCGCGATCAGGTCATAGGCCTTGACCGGCTCGCCCGCCGCGAGCAGCAGGCCCAGTACCCGCAGGCGCGCGGCCGTCATCCGTTCGCCCTCGGCGCTCAGACGCGCGTCCGCAGCGGCCAGGGCCCGCTCGACCTCGGCCGCGTCCGGCGGGCCTTCGTGATGATGGTGATCGCAGGGGTCGCCCATGGCTCACAGCTAATGCCTCAACCCGGCACCCGCAATGTCGGGCTTGACCTGATGTGATGTTATCTCATAACATAAAACATCCCTTAGCTAGAGTTCCTCATGACCGTGTCTCGCCCCCTTCTTCTCGCCGCCGCCAGCTGGACCGTTCTGAGCGGCGTCGCCCTGGCCCAGACTCCCGTTTCCGTGGGCGCGGCACCGCAGGATCGAAGCGCGCGGCTGGAAGATGTGATCGTAACCGGCACGCCCTTCGGCGTCACCGACCAGGCCAGCCTGCTGGCGGTCGAGGTTCTGAACGAGGAAGACCTGGCCGTGGCCCCGGCGGCGACGCTGGGCGACCTCGTCAACGGTCTGCCCGGCGTTCGCAGCACCAATTTCGCTCCGGGCGCCAGCCGCCCGGTGATCCGCGGACTGGCCGGTCCGCGCGTCCAGGTGCTGACCAACGGGCTTGGCCTGATCGATGCCAGTTCGGTCTCGCCGGATCACCAGGTCGCGGTCGACCCCGCCGAGGCGCGACGCATCGAGATCGTCCGGGGTCCGTCCACCCTCGTCTACGGCGGCTCGGCCATCGGCGGCGTGGTCAACATCATCGACGACCGCATCCCTTCTGAAGCCGCAGAGAACGGCATCGACGGTCACGTCAGCGCCCAGGCGTCGACGGTCGACGAGGGAACCAGTTTCGGCGCGCGACTGAAGGCCAACGCCGGGCCGCTGGTCTTCACCGTGGACGGCTTCACCCGCAGCGCCTCGGACTATGACATCCCGGTCTACCCGGAATCGCAGCGTCTGCTGGACGAGGAGGGCGAGACCGCGGGCGACGAGCGCACCGTCGAAAACACCTTCGTCGACCTGGACCAGTATGGCGCGGGCGTCAGCTGGATCGGATCACGCGGCTATCTGGGCCTGTCTGTGAAGCGGGTCGAGACGACCTATGGCGTCCCGGGTCACGCACACGGGCATGAGGACGAGGATCACGACGACGAGGATCACGACGACGACCATGGTGATGAAGAGGAAATCGTCACCATCGGCCTGGAGCAGACGCGTTACGATCTGCGTGGCGAACTGCGCTTCGACGCGGGCCCGTTCAGTTCTGCCCGGCTGTCGGCCGGCTATGCCGATTATCAGCACACCGAGTTCGAAGGCGACGAGGTCGGCACCCAATTCTTCTCGGACGGCTACGAGGGTCGTTTCGAGCTGATCCAGCGTGAACGCAACGGCTGGCAGGGCGTGATCGGCGCGCAGGTGCTGGACCGCACCTTCGACGCGGTCGGCGACGAAGCCTATGTGCCCCGCACCGACATCGCCGAGCAGGGCCTCTACACCTTGCAACGCTATGATCGAGGCGGCTTCGGCTTTGAGGGCGGCGTGCGCCTGGACACGCGATCGCTTGACAGCGTTGCCGCCGATCGGGATTTCGACAATGTGTCGGCTTCCGCCGGTGTCTTTGTCCGACCGGCACCTTCCCTGTTCCTGGGTCTGACCTTGGCCCGCAACGCGCGTGCGCCGAGCGAGGTCGAGCTGTTCGCGGAGGGCCCCCACGCCGCGACCGGGGCCTTCGAGGTCGGCGACGTCGATCTGGACAGCGAAATCGCGACCTCAATCGAGGGCACGCTGCATTTCGCCTCGGGGCGGTTCGAAGTCGATCTGCACGTCTACCAGGCCGATTACGACGGCTTCATCGACCTGAGGCCGACGGGTCTGGAAGACGCGGATTCGGATTTCCCGATCTTCCAGTACGTCCAGACCAACGCCAGTTTCCGCGGCTTCGAGGCCGAGGCGCGTTATCAGGCCTGGGGGGACGAGACTCGCGGCGTCAGCCTGTCCGTCGTCGCCGACCAGGTCAGGGCCTCGACCGATCTCGGCCCGGCGGCGCGGATTCCGCCCTGGTCGGTCACCGGCGGAATCGACTGGACCTCGCGCCTGTTCGACGTCGGGCTGGACGTTCGTCGGGTCGGCGAACAGGATCGCGTGGCCGATTTCGAGCTTCCGACCGACGGCTACACGCTCGTCAGCCTGAAGGGCGCGATCCGTCCGTTCGCCGAGCGGAATCTGACGCTCTTCGCCGAGGCGGCCAATCTGACCGACGAAGAGGCGCGCGAGCACGCGAGCTTCCAGAAGGACCTCGCGCCACAACCCGGCCGGAACCTGCGCGTGGGGCTGACCTACCGGTTCTGAAGCTGACCTTGGCCCACGCAGGCGAAGCCTGTTTGCCGCGCGCCTGCGTCTGGGCTAGAAGGCCGCCTTCATTCATTCAAGAGCAGCCTCGCGTCCATGACCGATACCACCACGAACGCCTCGCCCCTGTCGGGCAACGTCCTGTTCTACGGCAAGCCCGAACCGCTGTCGGTCGAGGCCCACAGCGGCCTGGGCGTCGATCCGGTCGCCAAGCCGTATGGCTTTGTCGCCCAGTCGAACATCGTGCCGGTGATGGTCACCGAGTTCGCGCCGGCGGCCCTGTCCTATCCGGTGATCTTCGTCGGCGACAACCGCCAGCCGGTCGCCGTCATGGGGCTGCGCCAGGGCGAAAACCTGTTCGTCACCGACGACGGCGAGTTCCGCGCCGAGGCCTATATCCCGGCTTACATCCGCCGCTATCCGTTCGTCTTCGCCAATGACGACGTCCAGAAGCGCATGATCCTGTGCGTCGACCGTTCGGCCTCCTTCATCCGCGAAGGCGGCGAGACCCCGCTGTTCGTCGACGGTCAGCCCTCGCCCTACACCCAGCAAGCGATGGAATTCTGCAACAATTTCGAGCAGGAGCGTCAGCGCACCGACGCCTTCGTCAAGCTGCTGGGCGACCTTGAGCTGCTGGAGACGCGCGAAGCCCTGTTCACGCCGCGCAACGCCGACGGCTCCTCCGGCCAGCCGCAGAAGATCGCGGAATATTTCGCCGTCTCCGAGGACAAGCTGAAGGCTTTGTCGGCCAAGAAGCTGGTCGAGCTGCGCGACAACGGTGCCCTGGGCCAGATCTACGCCCATCTGACGTCGCTGCTGGGCTGGGATCGCCTGATCGCCATCGCCTTCCAGCGCGCCGCCGCCGAGCAGCCAGTGGCCGGTAACGCCTGAGTGAGTGGCGAGTGACGGGTGGCGAGTGGCGAGTGGCGAGTAATCGCGGACTATCCACCTCCGTCCGCTACGGCTCGGACGGCCCTCGCCACTCGCCACTAATTACGCGTCACTTTGTCAGCGCCGGGCCAGCAGCGCCCGCGTCAGACATGAGAAGACCAGACGACCGGCCTCGTCGAGCAGGTCGTGCTGGGCGATGACGATGCCCTTTTCGTCGCCCACGGGATCCTTGCCCATCACCGTCATGCGACCGCGCATCAGTTCGCCCGCCGGCGGATTGCGCATGTAGCGGAGGCCGTCGACCGCCAGCACCTTGGACTGAGCCCAGCCCGAGGCCTTGTCGGCGAACAATCGGCTCCACAGCGCATAGATCATGGCGTCGGGCGCGCCGTATGCGGGGTCCCAGCCAGGCAGGAAGCGTTCAATGAACACCTCCAGCGCGGCCTCGTCGACCATGCAAGCGCCCAGAGGCACGACCTCGCCCACGCCCAGATCCTCGAAATGGACGTGCAGGGGTTCGCTCATGTCATCCGTCCCGTCAGCCCGCAGGCTCTTCCGAAACCCGCACCAGCAGCTTGCCGTCGTGGTCGCCGGTGAACAAGCGGTTCAGCGATTTCAACGCGCCTTCCAGCCCGTCGTCGACGTGGACCTTCCACTTCACGGTGCCGTCGGCGAGCCAAGGCCCCATCTCGCCCACCATGTCGCGGCCCCGGTGGGCATAGTCGAGCACGAGGAGGCCCTGGATGTTCAGGCGGTGGGTGATGATGCGAGAGAAATTCGGCGAGGGCGGCATCTTGGTCGCGTTATAGGCCGAGATCAGGCCGCACACGGCCATGCGCCCGTGGGTCTTCAGCCGGTTGTACACGGCGATCATGTTGTCGCCGCCGACATTCTCGAAATTCAGGTCGATCCCGTCCGGAGCCAGCCGGTCCAGCGCTTCTCCGACGTCCTCGTTCTTATAGTCGACCGCGGCGTCGAAGCCGAGTTCGTCGGTCAGCCAGCGGCATTTGTCCGGCCCGCCCGCGATGCCGATGACGCGGCAACCGCGCGCCTTGGCCACCTGACCCGCGATCGAACCGACCGCGCCGGCGGCGGCCGAGATGACGAAGGTCTCGCCGGCCTTGGCCTTGAGGACGTCGGTGACGCCGAAATAGGCGGTCATCCCGGTCATGCCGAGGACGCTGAGGTTGGCGGTCAGGGGCATGCCCGGAGCCCGATGCACCGGCCGCAGCTCCATTTCGTTGGCGACGGCGTAGTCTGACCAGCCGCCGGACAGCGGCGTCACCACGTCGCCGACGCGGAAGCGGTTCGACCGGCTTTCCTCGACCACGCCCAGCGTCAGGCCGCGCATCACCCCGCCTATGGGCACGGGCGGCAAATAACCTTCGGCGTCGTTCATCCAGGTGCGGTTGGTCGGATCCAGCGACAAATAGACGGTACGGACCAGGACCTGGGATTCGCTCAGCGCCGGCACCGGCGCCTCGACCAGTTCCAAGTCGCCCGACTTGATCAGGCCTCTCGGGCGCTGGCGCAACACCCATTGACGATTGACACGAGCCATTTGGCGATCCTCCGGGTCTTCTTTGTGGACGCGCATAGTGATGCAGACGGCGTCGCTGTCCAGCCGTCGCGTTGGATGGTGCCCAAAGAAAAAGGCGGACCGTTTCCGGTCCGCCGAGTCGCATCATCGAGAATGAGGTGCGGAGGCGACAGATTGGCTTGCGCCAATCTCAAGTCGGGGGGCGTCGCCGCCTCCGCATGTGAAGAACGAGGGTCGCCGTGTCAGGTTCCGCCGCAAAGCGAACTTTTTTCACCAGCTGCGGGAATCCGGAACGGCAACGCCGGCTAACGCGTTCAACCGGCATGTCAAATTTCTGGACGGAGCGCCGCCATGACTCATGAATCTCCCCACGACAAGGCCGCCGACGCCGTTCACGAAGGCCGGCCGGTCGAGGCGAAATACGTGCGTGGCGGAGGCCCGGGTCGCCGCATCCTGACCATACTGGTGATCTCGGTGGCCGCGGTCAGCGTCCTGCTGCTGGGCATGTGGTTCGTCAGCCAGGGCGGCTTCGCCCGGACCAACGCCAATGTTGGAAATCAGGCCGTCGACGCCGAAGCCTTCCAGGGCGACGCCGTCGCGCCGCCGACGGCGGACGCTCCGACCACCGCGACGGGCGAGCCGACCAATCCGCCGACTGGCGAGGCCCCCAATGTCAACGCCCCGACCGTCTCGGCCGCGCCGTCCCGGTCAGCGATCCCGTAAAAGAGAAAGCCCCGGTCTCGCGACCGGGGCTTTCTTCGTGTCACGCTGGCGAAGGAGCCTACGCCGCTTCCTTCTGACGCGACGGATGGAAGAACAACGCCTGGCTGATCGCCGCCTTCACCGTTTCGGGCTGGAAGGGCTTGGTGATCAGGAAGGTCGGCTCGGGCCGCTCGCCGGTCAGCAGGCGTTCCGGGAAGGCGGTGATGAAGATCACCGGCACGTCGATGGCCTTCAGGATGTCCTTGACCGCGTCGATGCCCGACGAGCCGTCGGCCAGCTGGATGTCGGCCAGGACCAGGCCCGGACGGTGGCGGGCGACGGCGTCCACGGCTTCATCATGCATGGTTGCGGTGCCGGTGACCCGGTGACCCAGCTCCTTGACCAGGCTTTCGATGTCGGCCGAGATGATGGCCTCGTCCTCGATGATCAACACGTCGGTGGCCAGCTCGGCGTCGATGTCCGACTGGGCTTCCGAGATCAGGCGTTCGACGTCGGAGGCGTCCGCATCGAGGATTTGCGCGGCCTCCGAAGGGGTAAACCCTTCCAGCGCGGTCAACAGGAAGGCCTGGCGCCAGCGCGGCGCGATCCGCATCAGGCGGCGCGAGGCGTCGTCGCGGAGCTCGAGGCCACTCTTGTCTTCCAGCTGGGCGCCGGTCGAGACCCAGATCGCATGGAACACGTGATACAGCGCCACGCGCGGCGTCATCTCGGCCGGCAACTGGCGCTCGCCGGCGGCCAGGGTTTCCAGCGCCACGCGGACGTAGTTGTCCCCGGTGGTCTGATCGCCGGTCAATGCGCGGGCGTAACGGCGCACATAGGGCAGATGCGGCGCGAGACGGGCCAGCAGGCTCATATTGTAAATCCCCGACAAAACCGGGTTCCCACCATGGAACCTCGACAGTGTTCCCAACGTATCAAATCCGCCACGGTTCCCGACCGGGCGCAGAAGCTTGAGCATTAATCGGCGACGGCTTAGGAACCGGAGGATGAAGCTGGCGTTTCGGGCATACAGCAACAGCGTCAGGGTGGCAGCCGTTTATTCAATGACAGATATTTCGAACCCTTCCCGCAGTTCGGGTGAGCCCAAAGGCGAGCGCCTTGAGGAGGCCCGGCTGCGTCAGCAGGCGATCGGCGTGAAGCTGCGCCATATGTTCGACGAGGTGGTCAACGAGCCCGTGCCGGACGAGTTCCTTGAGATCCTGCGTCGCGCCGACAAGCGGGCTCCCGAAGGGGGCGACGCATGAGCGGCGCGACCAACCCGCCGCCGAAACCGCCTTCCGCCGACGACGACGCCTTCAAACGCGAGCTCGTCACGCTGATTCCCCATCTCCGCGCCTTCGCGCGCACTCTGACCGGCGACCCGACCGCGGCGGACGATCTGGCCCAGGACGCGATGATGAAGGCGTGGGACGCGCGCGCCAGCTATCTGATGGGCACCAATATGAAGGCCTGGACCTTCATGATCCTGCGCAACCAGTTCTATTCCGAAAAGCGCCGTTCGTGGCGCCAGTCGCAACTCGATCAGGAAGCGGCGGAGCGCACGCGCGTGGCCGTGGACGACCCGGAATCCCCGGTCGCGCTGGACGAACTTCGCCTGGCCTTGGCCACCCTGCCGGAAGAGCAGCGCGAGGCCCTGATCCTGGTCGGCGCGGGCGGCTTCGCCTACGAAGAGGCCGCCGACATCTGCCAGTGCGCGGTCGGTACGGTGAAGAGCCGCGTGTCGCGGGCCCGCAAGGCCCTGCAGGCGACGCTGGAAAAAGGTGGCTATGCCCGTGACGGGCGCGCCCCGCGGGGGATGCCATGCGGTCGATCCTGGCGGCCGCGGATCGTCTGGCCGGCGTCAGGACCTGATGCATGGGGCGGATCAGGCGCGCGCTCGGTAGAGGCCTCGGCCCGCCGAGATTTCAAGGCGTCCGCTTCCGACTTGGGCTGGCCCTGACCTTCGCCCTGCTGCCCATCCTCGCGCTGGGGGTCTTCCAAACACAGTCGCGCTTCCGGGCCCAGGACGTCGAACGCCGCGCCGATCTCCAGTTCGCGGCCGAACGCGCCGCAGCCTACGCAAAGGCCCATCTGGACAGCACCAGCGTGCTGCTTCAGGCGCTGCGCCCCGAGGCGCTGGAAGTCTTTTGCCAGCCGCGCCTGACCGCCTTGGTCGAACAGCTTGAAGGCATCGAGGGGCTGGCGCGCCTGACAACCCGCGGGCGGGACGACCTGCGCTTCCAGCGGCCTGGCCGGCACCACCCCGGACTGGCTGGTCCGGGCGCGCGACAGCGCCTGGTTCCAACGCCTGCGCGACGGCGAGGACAAGGTCCTGGCCCGGGCGCCGGCGCACGCCGGCCACGCGCCCGGACTGATCGTGGCCAAGCGGCTGGAACGTCCGTTGGGGACGTTCAACGGCGTCATGCTGGCGGTCATCCCCTTATCCAGCCTCCAGCCCGACGTCGCGGATCCGGGTCTTCCCGAAGGCTCCCAGGCGGCCCTGACCGACGCCGACGGTCGCATTCTGACGGCCACGGACATGGAGGCTTTCACCCTGAGTCGCGGCCCGGCCCTGACGGGTTGGGTCGAGCGCGCCCGCGAGGATGCCTCAGCCATCTTCGAGGCCGACGGCGCCGATGGTCGACGTCGGGTTTACGCCGGCGCGGCGCTGGCGGGTCGCGACGTCTATGCCCTTCTGTCCGCCCCGGCGCCCGGACTGCTCTCCTGGGCGCGGCTCAATCCCGTTGGCGCCCTGTTGGTGCCGCTTCTGGCCTGGCTGATCGCCTTCGTGGCGGCGATGTGGGTGACGGAGCGGATCGTCGTGCGTTGGCTGGCCTATCTGGAGCGTGTGGCGGCGCTGTACGCCCGTGGTCGCTTTTCCGTGCGTCCGGTCCAGGCGATCAACGCACCCTCGGAAATCCGCGTCCTGGCCCGCACCCTGGACGAACTGGCCGAGACCATCAGCACCCGCGACGCCGCCCTGAACGCCGCCCTGGATGAGAAGGACGCGCTGATGCGCGAGATCCATCACCGGGTGAAGAACAACCTTCAGATCATCTCGTCCCTGTTGTCGTTGCAGCAACGCGCGCTCAAGGACGATGCGGCCCGGGCGGCGGTCGGCGACACCCGCCAGCGCATCTCTGCCCTGGCCCTGATCTATCGCACCCTCTATCAGAGCGACGATCTTCGCTATGCCGACGCCAAGGTCTTCCTGACCGAACTGGTCGGCCAACTGGTGTCCAGCGAGGCGGGTCGGGGCCCGGTCGTCACCTCATCGATCGAGGCCGACTCGCTGGTCGTCGATCCCGACAAGCTGGCGCCGCTGGCGCTGTGGCTGGTCGAGGCCGTGACCAATGCCCAGAAACACGCCTTCGCGGGTCGGGGTGGCGACCTGCAGGTCCGGTTCAAGGTCAAGGGCGACACTAGCCTGCTTGAGGTCCAGGACGACGGTGCCGGGGTGGATGACACCATGCGATCCGGCGTCGGCCGCACCCTCATGGGTGCCTTCGCCAAGCAACTGCGCGGCGAGGCCGAGCTCATCCCCGGACCTTTGGGCGGCACCATCGCCCGACTGACCTTCCAGACCCCCGAGGCGGTCACGCCGACCGATCCCGCCGACCTTGGAACCCGGAACGCGGCGCGACGTTGATACGGCAAGACCTAAACCTCCACCGCCCCACGGAGCCTACAATGCGCAAGCTGTTTGTCATCCTCGCCGCCGCAGCCGCCCTCACATCCGCCGCCTGCAACACCGTCAAGGGTGCGGGCGAAGACGTATCCGCCGTCGGCACCGCCGTCGCCAAATGCGCTGACGGCCAAACCTGCTGAAGGCAAGACCTGCTGATCATGACGCCGGCCAGCTCCTGGCGTCCCATATCCCGGCCGCGACTCCCCCCCGACGCGTGGCTCGGTTGAAGAAGGCCCGCCAGGCTCCACCTCGGCGGGCCTTCGAACGTCCGGCGCGTTGCAGCGGCCCTCGCTAGAAAAGTCGAAACGGTGTCCGCAGAGACGCCTCGCGGGGGGGAGAGGTCTCGTCGGTCGAGGGCTCGGGTCCTGGATCCCGTCGCGCTCAAGGCCGCCAAGGCGGGGGTCGAGACCCGCATCAAGGCCGCCCTGATGATCTTCATCGTCGCCGCCTGCGCCCTCTTCGGCCCGCAGGTCGCAGCCTTGGTCGAGCTGTTCCCGACGCGGGTGGGCTACACGGCCATGAGCTTGCCCCACAACATCGGCACCGGCTGGGTCGGAGGGCTGATGCCCGCCGCCGGCTTCGCGCTGGTGGCCTGGTCGGGGACCATCTATTTCGGCCTCTGGTTTTCGGTCGTCTTCACCGCGATCGCTGCGGTCGTCGCCCTGATCCGGCTGCCGGAAACGCGGGGCCGCGACCTTAACGCGATCGAGAACTGAACGTCAGCCTCCGAAGCCCCGGCCCCCGCCACCGAAACCGCCGCGCGAAACGACCGTCGTGCGGCTCTGCACGCGGGCCGGGGCCTGCTGCGCTGCGGGCATGTGCTCCCGGGCGTTGGTGATCGTCCGCCCGGTGCGATAGTCGCGCGACAGATAGCCCCCGCCGTAGCCGTTGGAAAACTGGCCCTGACGATCCCGATACAGCGGACCGCCGCCTCGGTAACCGCCGCCGTTCAGCAACTGGCCGATGATGAAGCCGGTCGCCAGCGGCCCGAAGAAGGATCCGCCACCGCTGGTTCGCGGCTCGCACTGGGCCGAGCCCCATTGGCCCTCGCACTCCTCGCGCGTGGCGTAGCGGGGCGAGGTTTCGGCCGCCTGGGTCCTGGCGGCCGCTTGGGCGGTGTCGCACTCGGTGTCCGAGACGTCGTTGGCCGCCTTGCATTCGTCCAGGGATGAGTAGGCCAGGGCGGGAACGGCCGGTTCTTCGGGCAGCCGCGACTGCGGCGAACCACAGGCGGCCATGGAGAAGCTGACCGTGGCCATCAGGCTGGTGACCTGAAGCGTGCGCGACCGCTTTAGGCGGCGCATGGTGGTGGTCTGGGGCAGGGTTTCGTCGGTCATGATCGCCTCAGGCCGTCATGCAGGCGGCGTTGAGCAGGCCCACGCCGATGGAGATGGAGGCCAGATAGATGCCCGCGGCCATCTCGCCCGCCTCGATCCGCGCCGCCAGCGCCTTGTAGACGAACCGGCTGACGACGATGAAGGCGGCGATCTGGATCAGGCCGGCCAGCAGGGCCCAGGCCGCGAACTCCGGCAGGCTGACGGTCTGTGAGAGGGCCGAGGCCAGCGGCAGGACATAGCCGATCAGGGCTCCGCCGAGGCTGACGGCGGCCGCAGCGTTGCCCTGACGGATCAGGTCACGCTCGTGATAGGGCGTGACCAGCTGATAGATGAATTTGAAGGCGACGAAGAAGGCCACCGCCGCAGCGAAGGCGATGATGAAGGCGGTCGCCCCCTGCTGAAACCCGAACCAGTCAAACATCGCCCAACCCTCTCCTGCGCCTCAGGCGCTGAACTCGGCCATTTCCAGCGGAATGCCGATCATGATTTCGTGACTGACGTCGCCGCCCTTGGGCTCCTGCTCAAGCGCGATCATCAGTTCACGCCCGCCCGCCAGATCCCGCGCATACAGCATGCAGGTCTGAAAGATTCTAGCATAGGGCACGGCCGCTTCGCGGTCGTCGTAAATCGTTTCCCACAGGGTGACCGGCGGTTGACGCTCCTCGCTGTCGGAGAACCAGAAGCGCGGATATTCGGGCAGGCCCTCCGGCGCGCCCTGGAAGCGCGGCTCCGACAACCGGTCGCGCCATAGCCGCCGTTCCCGTTCACCGGGCGGATAGGCCGAGGACCAGGGGGTGAACAGACTGAAATCATAGGACGCCGCGCCGGCCTCGTCGTCGCTCATGGCCTGAAGCATCACGTGGTCGTCGGTGTAAAAGCGATGGACGAAGGTCCCGCCGTCCAGCGCCACCACCCCCTGGGCGGTGATTACGAGCGCGTCCCGATCCAGGGTAAAATGGGTGTCCGCGCCCAGCCGGCGCCAGGCCAACGGGTCCAGCGCCACGGTCCGGCCCACGGTGATGTTCCGCACCATCGCCAGCGATTTCGCCGGCGTCGCCGCTGGTTGTCCGAACAGACGCTTGAACATGCCGTGCTCCTAACCCGGAATGTCGGCGGTGGCGAGCCGGTTCGGCGTCGGGCGGACGCGTTGTCGCGTCAGCTCGCATCGTCTGTTGCCGTCCGCCGCCGAATGACCGATGGGAGAAGCGTCGCTCCTTGTCCTGCCAGCGCGACGCCACATCTTGGACGACGAATAGTTTTCTGGAGCCGACCCCATGGACGCCGAGACCGCCTGGACCGTCCCCGCCATCCGCGCGGCGCTGGATGCTTCGCCCCTGGTGCGCGAGGGCGAGCTGACGCTGCGGATCATCGAGGGGGCCGAGCCGGTCCTGCTGGCGACCATGCACGACTATGGCGATCTGCCGATCTATCTGAGTGTGGGTGGGGCACAGATCGTCTGTTCGGTGCTGCTGTGGCCGGTCGCCGAACAGGGCGACCGTCACGCCTTCAACGAATTCCTGCTCAAGGCCCAGCGGGTCGTGCCGCTGTCGAATTTCGCCATCACCTCGGTCAATGACCAGGATGTCTATGAGCTGATGGGCGAACTGTCGTGCAACACCGCGCTGCAGACTATATTGATCGAGCTCCGGACCCTGGCCGAGAACGCCATCGACGCGACCGGGCTGCGCGAAACCTTCGGCGCCCCCGCTTCTGACGCCGCGACCGCCTGATTCCCGGAACGGAGACCCGCCATGTCCATGCTCGCCAAACTGTCCGCCCTGTTCCGCGGCACCGCCCATGACACCGCGCAAGGCGTGGTCGACGCCAATGCGTTGAAAATCCTGGATCAGGAAATCCGCGACGCCGACAACGCCCAGGGCAAGGCCCGCGACGACCTGTCCGGCCTGGTGGCGCGCCGACGCATGGCCGAGACCGAGCTGAAGAGCTTCCAGGACCAGATCGCCAAATACGAGAACTCGGCCCGCACGGCGCTGGACCGTGGTCAGAACGATCTGGCCTTGGAAGTCGCCGGCCGCATCGCCGAACTGGAAACCGGCATCGGCGACCGCGGTCCGCTCATCGAGAACATGAAGGCGGCCGAGGTGCGGCTGCGCGCCGCCATCGCCACTACCGACCAGAAGATCGAGACGCTGCGGCGCGAGATCGACATCGTGAAAGTCAATGACTCGGTGCAGAAGGCCCAGTCCTCGGTCGCCCTGCAATCGGCCGGCGCCCAGTCGCGCATCGGCTCGGCCGCGGACAGCCTGCAACGCATCAAGCAGCGTCAGGCGATCAACGAGGAAAAGCTGATCGCCGGCCAGGAGCTGGAGGACAAGCGCACCGGGGCCGACCTCGACGCCAAGCTGAAGGCGGCGGGCATACTGCCTGGCCACAGCTCGGCCAACGACGTGCTCGCCCGTCTGCAGGCGCGCGAGATCAAGGTCGTGACGCCGCTGATCGGCGCCCCCGCGGCGGCCAAGGATCCGGCCTGATCCTCCCCCGCGAAGGGCAGAGGACCCCGTCATGGAACGCATAGCCCTCGACCCCCGCCCCGACTGGCAGGCCCGCGCCGAGGCCGTGGGCTTCACCTGGCATCACGACAGCGGCGAACGCTACTGGGACGAAAGCGCGGCCTATGCCTTCTCGCTCGAACAGATCGAGCAGGGCATCGAGGCGCCGACCGCAGAACTGCACCAGATGTGTCTGGACCTGGTCGACGAGGCGGTGAAGTCCGAACGGCTGATGGGCCTGCTGGAAATCCCGGAGGCCATGCGGGACTACGTCGCCAACAGCTGGAAGCGCGGCGAGCCGTCGCTGTATGGCCGGTTCGACTTCGCCTATGATGGCCAAGGCCCGGCCAAACTGTACGAATACAACGCCGACACCCCGACCAGCGTGTTCGAGACGGCGGTGTTTCAGTGGCTGTGGCTTGAGGACCGGATCGCGGACGGTGCCCTGCCCGCCGACGCGGACCAGTTCAACAGCCTGCACGAAAAGCTGGTCGAACGGTTCAGGGCGATCTTTCCGGACGGCGGCTTCGTGCATTTCAGCGCCGAAGCCGACTTCGTCGAGGACCGGCAGACGGTGCGCTTCCTCGAGGACCTGGCCCGGCAGGGCGGGCTGGACCCGAAATTCATCGCCATCGACCAGATCGGGCTGAACGCCGACGGCCGTTTCGTCGACGACGAGAACTGGCTGATCCAGGCCATGTTCAAACTCTATCCGTGGGAGCAGATGCTGCGCGACGACTACGCGGAACCCCTGCCCCACGCCGGGATCACGGTGCTGGAGCCGGCGTGGAAGGCCGTGCTGTCCAACAAGGGCATCCTGCCCCTGCTGTGGGAACGGCACTCCGGTCACCCGAACCTGCTGGAAAGCTGGTTCGAGAGCGATCCGGGCCATCAGGCGCTGGGCACGTCCTATGTGCGCAAGCCGCTGTTCTCGCGCGAGGGTGCAAACATCGCCATCGTCGAGGCCGGGGCGCGGGAAGAGGGCCTCGACGGCGGCTATGGCGAGGGCAGTCAGATCCGGCAGGTCCTGCACGCCCCGCCCCTGTTCGACGGCCGCCATGTGATCGTAGGCTCGTGGCTTGTCGGGGACGAACCGGCCGGTCTTGCGTTGCGTGAAGACGAAGGCCGGATCACCCGCAACACCTCCAGGTTCGTGCCGCATTTCATCCGCTGACCAAGACGCGCCATCGCCGCCGTGATGGGGATCATCAGGTGGACTCGCCCGCCGCCGTTGAGCCTCCCGGAAACCAGGCTCAAACGGTCTTCAGCGCCGCCTTGAATGCAGTCACCTCGGAATCGGTCCAGAATTTGCCGTCCCACCAGAAGCGCGCCAGCGCCTCGTGATTCAGACGAACCCATTCCATTACCTTCGGCCCCATTCGCTTCAGGTCGCGCTCGTCGATGCCGCTGGCCAGAACCTTCGGTTCGGACGCAACGACGACCGAGAAACTGGATTTCCCCCGACCGGTCTTCAGGAAATATTTCATGCGCGGTCCGTGCGACCCCATGACAGTGGAAATGAGCACTACGTTCGGAAGACCCGTCTGATCCTCATTGAGCTTTGCCATCTCGAAGATGTGCTCGTCGCCGAGCGCGCCGATCTCCTCGTCGAGCGTCGGCTCGCGATCGGTCCAGACGGCGGGTTTTTCGGAGAAGCCCATCAGATCATTATCAACGCAACGAAGGGTTGCGTCAAACCGGCAGGGCACCGCGCTTGACCACTGTGCGCATGGCCACGCTGGAGGACACCCGGGTCACGCCCGGAATCCGCGTCAGTTCGCGCGAGTGCACCCGTTCCAGATCGTCGACGTCGCGCACCACCAGCCGCAGCAGATAGTCGGAGCCGCCGGTCATCAGATAGCATTCGACCACCTCGGGCACGGTCGAGATGGCGGTCTCGAAAGCCGTCAGCGAGGCCTCGGCCTGCGATGACAAGGTCACGGTCACGAAGACGCTGATGGGCAGGCCGACGGCGCGTTCGTTGATGATGGCGGCATAGCGGCTGATCACCTGCGCCGCCTCCAGCGCGCGCAACCGACGCAGGCAGGCGCTCTCGGACAGGTTCACCGTCCGGGCCAGATCGGCGTTGGTCATCCGGCCGTCGCCCTGTAGCGCGCGGATCATCTTGCGGTCGGTGTCGTCGAGGGCGACGGCAGAAATCGTCTTCAAGGCGAGCCTCTTTCGCAGAGTCTGCGACTTTACATCGATCACACGATGAAAAGAACAGGAACCTGCGGTGGAAGCGCCGCTAGATTACCGCGCGAAACGCGGCTGGCGCAGATCGGCCCGTCCTTACCGGAAAGAGGAAATGATCATGCGCGTCGGCGTCCCCAAGGAAATCAAGAAAAACGAACACCGCATCGGCCTGACGCCGACGGCGGTGCGCGAATACGTCGCTCACGGCCACGCCGTCTCGATCGAGACAGGTGCCGGCCTCGGCGCTGGCTTCACCGACGCGGACTACAAGAAGGCGGGCGCCAGGATCGTCTCCACCGCAGCCCAGATCTTCGCCGACAGCGACATGATCGTGAAGGTCAAGGAGCCGCAGAAGGTCGAGTGGGAAATGCTCCGCGAGGACCAGATCCTGTTTACTTATCTGCACCTGGCCCCCGACCCCGAACAGACCAGGGGGCTGATCGCCTCGAAATGCGCCGCCATCGCCTATGAGACCGTCACCGACGACCGCAAGGGCCTGCCGCTGCTGGCCCCGATGTCGGAAGTCGCCGGCCGCATCGCCGTCTTCTCGGCCGCCGAGACGCTGCTCAAGCACAACGGCGGCATGGGGCTGCTGTTCTGCGGCGTGCCGGGCGTGGCCCCGGCCCGCGTGCTGGTGCTGGGCGGCGGCGTCGTCGGGCTGAACTCGGCCCGGATGGCCATGGGGCTGGGTGCCGAGGTGGTGGTGCTGGAACGCTCGATCCCGCGCATGGCCTATATCGACGAAGTGACCCAGGGCCGGGTCATCACCCGCTATTCCTCGATCGGCGCGATCGAGGAGGAACTGGTCAAGGCCGACGTCATCATCGGCGCCGTTCTGGTCCCCGGGGCCGAGGCCCCCAAGCTGATCAAGCGCGAACATCTGAAACAGATGAAGCCCGGCTCGGTGCTGGTCGACGTGGCCATCGATCAGGGTGGCTGTTTCGAGACCAGCCACGCCACCACCCACGAGGACCCGACCTATGTCGTCGACGGCGTGGTCCACTACTGCGTCGCCAACATGCCGGGCGCCGCCCCGCGCACGTCGTCGGAAGCCCTGAACAACGCCACCCTGCCCTTCGGCCTGGCCCTGGCTGATCACGGGCTGGACGCGCTGAAGGCCAATCCGCACCTGGCGCGCGGCCTGAACGTGCTGAAAGGCGAGATCACCTATCCGGCGGTCGCCGAGGCGCTGGACCTGCCGTGGAGCGATCCGTTCGGGGTGTGGGCGAAGGGCTGAGCCGCTTGCGGCGGGGGGTCGCGGGAACAGGCCTCGCGGGTTAGGATTGGTTACCCATCCCACCAAAGGAGAGTTGATCATGACCTTGCGTTCCGGACTTGGCGTTGCATCTGCGGTTGTCGTCCTGGCCGCCGCCACCGCCGCCCTCGCCCATCACGGCTGGAGCTCCTATGACGCCGAACGAGTCATGAAACCCACGACCCAGGTGCTGGAATCCAGCTGGGGCAGCCCCCACGGTTCGCTTGTCATCGCCGTTGACGATCAGAAATGGGACGTGGTGCTGGCCCCGGTGTCACGGATGCAGACGCGCGGTCTCGCCCGCGAGGACATCGCGGTCGGCCAGACGGTCACAGTCGAGGGATATCCGCGCCGCGACGGCACGCGTGAGATGCGCGTCGAACGCATCACCGCGGGCGGCAAGACCGTCGAACTGCGCTGAGCGCGGCCACGGCACCAGGCCTGATCGCGGCCATCGAGGCCTCACCGCTGGCCGTCTGGGTCGGCGAGAGTGCCTTGATCTATCCGATCGCCAACACCGCCCATGTGATCGGCGCGATCATGGTGGTGGGGGCGATCGGGATCCTCGATCTGAGGGTTCTCGGCTATGGCCGGGACCTGCCGACGCACCGGCTTTCGTCGGCGCTGGCGCCCATCGCCGTGGCCGGGCTTGCCCTCATGGTGATCAGCGGGGTGCTGCTGTTCGTGGCCGACGCCCGGGCCTTGGCCGGCTCGCCGATCTTCCTGACCAAGCTCGGGCTGATCGCCCTGGCTGGATTGAACGCCCTGGCTTTTCGGGTCGGGTGGCGGCGGCTGGACGACCATCCGCCCGTCTCGGCAAGGGTGCTGGCTGGGCTTTCGCTGGCCTTGTGGCTGGCCGTGGTCATCGCGGGGCGGCTGATTGCCTATTTCTGAGTTCCTGCCGCCTGTAAATCGCCGCGCTCTTGCGCCATAAGCCCGCGATGAAGTTTCTCGACCAGGCCAAGATCTACATCCGCTCCGGCAACGGCGGGGCGGGCTGCGTGTCGTTCCGACGCGAAAAATTCATCCCCAACGGCGGCCCCGACGGCGGCGACGGCGGCAATGGCGGAAACGTCTGGATCATCGCGGCCGATGGTCTGAACACCTTGATCGACTTCCGCTACCAGCAGCATTTCAAGGCCCCGACCGGCACCCACGGCATGGGCCGCCAGATGCATGGGGCCAAGGGCGAGGACGTCATCCTGAAAGTCCCCGTCGGCACCCAGGTGCTGGACGACGACAAGGAGACGGTGCTGCTGGACATGGATTATGTCGGCAAGACCGAAATGCTGCTCAAGGGCGGCAACGGCGGCTGGGGCAACGTCCACTTCAAGGGCCCGTCAAACCAGGCCCCGAAATACGCCAATCCCGGCCAGGAGGGCCAAGAACGCTGGGTCTGGCTGCGGCTGAAGCTGATCGCCGACGTCGGTCTGGCCGGCCTGCCCAACGCCGGCAAATCGACATTCCTGGCGGCGGCCAGCGCGGCGCGGCCCAAGATCGCCGACTATCCCTTCACCACCCTGGTGCCCAATCTGGGCGTGGTCGATCTGTCCGAGACCGAGCGTTTCGTCATCGCCGACATCCCCGGCCTGATCGAGGGCGCGTCCGAGGGGGCCGGCCTCGGCACCCGTTTCCTCGGCCACGTCGAACGCTCCGGCTGTCTGATCCACCTGATCGACGGCACCCAGGATGATGTCGCCGGGGCCTATCGCACCATCCGTCATGAGCTGGAGGCCTACGGCGCCGGTCTGGCCGACAAGGCCGAAGTCCTGGCCCTGAACAAGATCGACGCCCTCACCCCCGAGGCGCGCGAGGAGAAGGCCGCCGAACTGGAGGCCGCCGCCGGCCGTCGTCCAATGCTGGTGTCCGGCGTTTCGGGCGAGGGCGTGACCGAACTGCTGCGCGCCGCCTGGACCGAAGTGCGCAAGGACCGCGGCGAAATCGCCCCGGCCGAGGAAGACGAGACCGTCATGGAAACCCCCGGCGGCTGGGCACCCTGATGCGCGACGGCGCGCCCCGGTCCACACGGGCGATCGCCGACGCCCGGCGCATCGTGCTCAAGATCGGCTCGTCCCTGCTGGTCGACAGTCGGAGCGACACCGTCGACAGGGCGCGGCTTGAGGGACTGGCCGGTCGCGTCGCCGACTGGATGGGTCAGGGGAAACAGGTGCTCGTCGTCTCGTCGGGGGCGGTCGCTCTCGGCGCGCGACGGCTCGGGACCCGCGGGGTCGGGCTGGAGGGCAAACAGGCCGCAGCGGCGGTCGGCCAGTCCCTGCTGATGGCGGCCTGGGCCTCGGCCTTCGAACCCCACGACCGGATCACCGCCCAGATCCTTCTGACCCGCGACGACACCGAGACCCGGCGTCGCTGGTTGAACGCCCGCGCCACGGTCGGATCCCTGCTCGATATGGGCGTGGTTCCGGTGGTCAATGAGAACGACACGGTCGCCACCGAAGAGATCCGCTACGGGGACAATGACCGGCTGGCGGCGCGCGTGGCCCAGATGATCGGCGCCGACCTGCTGATCCTGCTGTCCGATATCGACGGCCTTTACAGCGCCGACCCCCGGTCCCGGCCCGAGGCGGTCCATATCCCGCATGTCGAAACCCTGACGCCCGCGATCGAGGCGATGGCGACCGGCCCGAACGCCGGGGCGGGCCTGGGGACCGGCGGCATGGCCACCAAACTGATGGCCGCCCGGATCGCCGCAGATGCCGGCTGCGCCACACTGATCGCCGCCGGGCGGTCGATGGAGGTCGGCGCGACCTTCGGCGTGGACATGCGCAGCACGCTGATCGATCCCGCCACGACGGTGAAGGCGGCCTACAAACAGTGGATCGGCGGCTCGCTGGCCCCGCGGGGCCAACTGGTCGTCGACCCGGGCTGCGCCCGCGCCCTGCTGGATGGAAAATCGCTGCTGGCCGTGGGGCTGGTCTCCGCCGGCGGGGCCTTCGGCAAGGGCGATCCGGTCGCCGTTTTCGACGGTGCCGGCGCCGAGATCGCCCGGGGCCTGGTCCGATATGATGCGGGCGATGTGGCAAAAATCATCGGCGTCCGCTCCGCCGACCTGACCGCCGCTCTCGGGTATCAAGGCGGGCCAGTGGTGGTCCATGCCGACGACCTGGCGCTGCGGCGGGCCTGAAGCCTTTGAAACCGGCCCTGTCGGTGCGAACCTGACCGAATGATCCCGCCCTCCGACGTTTCATACTCGACCGCAGCGGACCTGCTTGAGGCCGACATGCTGGCCATGGGTCGCAGAGCCCGCGCCGCCGCCCGCGCCCTGTCGCTCGCCGGACCGGAGGCCCGTACGCGCGCCATCGTGGGCATGGCCGAGGCGCTGCGGGCGCGGTCCGATCAGGTGTTGGCCGCCAACGCCGCTGACCTCGAGGATGCGAGGGCGAAAGGCATGGCGGGTGCCATGCTGGACCGGCTGGCGCTGGACGCGAACCGTCTGGACGGAGTCATCGGCGCGCTGGTGTCGATCGCCGCCATCGTCGATCCGGTCGGAGCCGAAACGGCCCGCTGGAGCCCGGCGAACGGGCTCGACATCGCCCGCGTGCGCACCCCGATCGGGGTCCTGGCCGTCATCTATGAGAGCCGGCCGAACGTCACCGCCGACGCCGCCGCCCTTGCGGTGCGTGCCGGCAACGCCGTGATCCTGCGCGGCGGGTCGGAATGCCTGCGCTCCAACCTCGCCATCCATGCGGCCCTCGTCGAGGGGCTGGAAAGGGCCGGCCTGTCGTCCGACGCGGTGCAGATCGTCACCACCCGCGACCGCGCCGCCGTCGGTCAGATTCTGAAGGGTCTGGAGGGAACGATCGATCTGCTGATCCCGCGCGGCGGACGCTCGCTGGTCGAACGGGTCAAGGCCGAGGCCAGGGTCGCGGTACTGGGTCATCTGGAAGGCGTCAACCACGTCTATGTCCATGCCAGCGCCGACCCGGACATGGCGCGGGCGGTCGTGCTGAACGCCAAGATGCGGCGCGTCTCGGTCTGCGGTGCCGCCGAGACCCTGCTGGTGGACCGCGCCGTCGCCGCCAGCCTGTTGCCGGCGATCGCCGATGACCTCACGTCCGCCGGCTGCGCCTTGCGCGGCGACCCCGTGACCTGCGCCCTGGTTCCGCAGGCGAGCCCGGCCGACGCCTCGGACTGGAGCACCGAATATCTCGAACCCATTCTCGCCGTTCGGGTGGTCGACGGTCTGGACGCCGCGATCGACCATGTCGCGCGCTACGGCTCCGGCCATACGGAGGCGATCGTGGCCTCCGACAACGGCGCGATCGAGCGTTTCCTGGCCGAGGTGGACGCCGGAATCGTGCTGGCCAACGCCTCGACCCAGTTCGCCGACGGCGGCGAGTTCGGCTTCGGCGGCGAGATCGGCATCTCCACCGGTCGGCTGCATGCGCGCGGGCCGGTCGGTGCCGAACAGCTGACCAGCTTCAAATACGTCATCCGGGGCGCGGGCCAGATCCGGCCCTGAGCCGTTTCGGCGCGGCACCCTGGTCCGGCCCGCCCACATGTATCCGTACCGCGTGGACTTCACCTGCTGATCGCAGGCGACACCGCCCGTGCCGGCGTGTTAGCTCCCTCGTGAGCATAAGTCCGCGCGAGCCCGCCCCCTTGTCCTTCTTCCACGCCGGTCCCGCGCCGCGAGCCTCCGGTCCCCGACGCGGCGGTTTGCGCGACGGGCTGGCCCTCCAGCCCGGCATGACGGTCGGTCTGTTCGGCGGCTCCTTCAATCCGGCCCACGACGGCCACGCCCATGTGGCCGAGACGGCGATGCGGCGGCTGGGCCTCGACCGGGTAGTCTGGCTGGTCTCGCCGCAGAACCCGCTGAAGGACGCCCGCGACAGCGCGCCGCTGGCCGAGCGCATGGCCTCGGCCCGCGTCGCCGCCCGCCACGCCGCAGCGGGTCCGTCGATGATCGTCTCCGACGTCGAGACCCGCATCGGCGTCCGCTGGACGGTGGACACGCTGCGCGCCCTGACCGCGCGCCATCCCGGCGTCCGCTTCGTCTGGCTGATGGGATCGGACAATCTGGCCGATTTCCACCGCTGGCGCGGCTGGACCGACATCATGCGGTTGATGCCCGTGGCCGTCATCGCCCGCCCGGGCAGCATGCTGGACAGCCGCACGGCCCCCGCCGCCGCCCGTTTCGCCGGTGCCCGCGTTCCCGCCGGGAGAGCGCGGCTGCTGGCGGACATGGAGGCCCCCGCCTGGACCTATCTGACGGCACCGCTGAATCCCCGCTCGTCGACGGCCATCCGCGCCCAGAGGATGTCCTGAGACACCACCCCTTCGGCCCGGCGCGTGACGCCGCGCGCCATCCGTGATAGACAACCTCTTTAGTAACCTCCCCGGAGCCCTCCGCTGACCCCCTCGCCCGCGCACGACGCACATGACGTCGCCGTTTCCAACACGGCGCACGAGATGGACGCCATCCCGCCCATCCATTCCGAAGACGGGTCCACGAACGACGGGCTGAACTCACCCCTTCCCGTCGGCTCGACTCCGCTCGAACAGGCCATCCTGTCCCGGCTGGACGACGACAAGGCCCAGGACATCGTCCTGATCGACCTGAAGGGCAAAAGCCCGATGGCGGACAGCATGATCATCGCTTCCGGGCGCTCGCACCGTCACGTCGGCGCCTTGGCCGACCACCTTCAGCGCGCGCTGAAGGAACAGGGCATGGGCAAGGCAAAGGTCGAGGGCCTGCCGCACTGCGACTGGGTGCTGATCGACGCCGGGGACGTGATCGTCCACCTGTTCCGGCCGGAAGTGCGCACCTTCTACAACATCGAGAAGATCTGGTCGGTCGAGAGCGGCCACCGCCTCGACAGCCGCGCCTGATCCCCTGACGCGATGAAGCTGGCCGTCATCGCCATCGGCAAGCCGGGGCGGGGTCCGGAAGCCACGCTGGCGGCCGACTACGCCGAACGCACGACGCAGGCCGGGCGGGTCCTTGGCCTCGGTCCGCTGGAGCTGGTCGATCTTGAGCCGCGCAAGCCGGGCAAGGCCCCCGAGGCCGAGCTGATCCTCAAGGCGGCCGAGGGATCGCATCTGATCGCCTGCGATGAGCGCGGCCGGACCTTCTCCAGCCGTGCCTTCGCCGACCATATCGCCGAGCTGCGCGACCGGGGCGAGCGCCGGCTGGCCTTCGCCATAGGCGGGGCCGACGGTCTGGACGCCGGCGTCCGCGCCGCCGCCGGCTCGACCCTTGCCTTCGGTCCCCAGACCTGGCCCCACGCCCTCGCCCGGGCCATGCTTGTGGAACAGCTGTATCGTGCCGTGACCATTCTGGCCGGATCGCCCTATCATCGGGATTGATGCGCCCGCTCGTCCCCCTTCTCGCCATCGTCCTGACCGCCCTGCCCGTCGCGGCGGCCTCTCCCACGGGCGAGGTCGGGCGGTTGCAGGCCGAGTATCGCGACGAACAGGCCCGCGCCCGCAGCCTGCGCGCCGAGGCCGCCGAAGCCACGCAGGAGATCGCCGGGCTTGAAAGCGACCTCGCCGCCCTGCGCACCGCCGTCACCGCCGACGACGCCCTGATCGCCGGTCAACGCGCCCGGCTGCGGGACCTTGACGGCCGCGAGGCCGCCCTGGTCGCCCGTCTGTCGCAGGCGCGCGGGCGTCAGGCGCGCCTGTTGTCGGCCCTGCAGATGATGAGCCGCAAGCCGCCGCCGCCGCTGCTCGTGCCCGCCGACAAGGCCGTCGACACCGTCCGCGCCGCCATCCTGATGCGGGCCATCGCGCCCGAGCTTCAGGCCCGCGCCCGGGGGCTGGCCGACCGTCAGGTCGAACTCCAGCGCGTGCGCCGCCTCGCGGCCCTGAACAGCGAGGCCCTGTTCACCGCCGAAAGCGCCCAGGGCGACCGCCGCGCCGGCATCGAGGCCCTGACCGCGCGCAAGACCGCGCTACAGGCCGTGTTGCAGGCCGAGGCGAGGGCGGCCGAACAGGCGACCCGGGCTCTGGAAGCCAGGCTACGCAGTCTCGGCGCGAGCGTGCCCGGCCCGGACACGGAAACGGTCGCCACCATCGCCCGCCTGCCGGCCGGACGCAGCCGCCTGACCTCCCCGGTGGAGGGCGCGCCCTCCGTCCGCTTCGGCCGGGGGTCCACCGGCTGGCGTTGGCGCGCCGACCGGCTTGAGGCCCGGGCGCCCGCCCCGGGACGCGTCGCCTGGGTCGGGCCGCTGTCGGGGTGGGGGCAGGTGGTGATCCTCGACCTCGGACCGGGTTGGCGTGGCGTGATCGCGGGGCTGGACGACACCGTCGTCGAGACCGGGGCGCGCGTGGGCGAAGGCCAGACGCTGGGCCGCTCCGGCGCGAACGGCGAGATCGGGTTCGAACTGCGCCGCGACGAACGCCCGATCGATCCGGGGCCCTGGCTGAGGTAGGTATCGAGTGTCCTTTGCCCCGCGAATCCGCTTTCCACGAAGCGATGACGCTGTTTTTATCCACGAAACGCCGCTCGGCCACGATTTCGTCGCCTCGGCCCTCGTAACTGTGACCATACGGGCCTCTCCGCCCCTGGAATATGAGATCGAATGCGCAAGTTCCTGATGATCGGCGCCGCCGCCGCGACCCTCTTGGGGCTGGGGGCCGCCACCGCCGGGAGCCAGACCCCGCGCAACGAGGCCTTCCGCATGGTTGCCCTGTTCGGTGACGTGCTGGGCATTGTGGAACAGGCCTATGTCGTGCCGGTCGACGGCAAGAAGCTGATCGAGGCCGCCCTGCAGGGCATGATGACGGCGCTCGACCCCCACTCCAACTATCTGCCGCCCGCAGGATACGGCGAGCTGCGCGAACGGAGCGAGGGCCAGTATTCGGGCGTCGGCCTGACCATCTCGTCCGAGGGCGGTATGGTGAAGATCATCTCGCCGATGGACGGCGGCCCCGCCGCCCGCGCGGGTGTCCAGGCCGGTGACGTCATTTCCTCGATCGACGGCCAGAACGCCGGCGGCCTGACCGTCAGCCAGGTGTCGGAAAAGCTGCGCGGCGCGGCCGGCACTTCGGTCAAGGTCACCTTCCTGCGCGACGGCGAGGAACCGCTCGAGGTCACGCTGACCCGCGAGGTCATCAAGATCGATTCCGTGGTCGGGCGGCTGGAAGGCGACTTCGCCGTCCTGCGCATCTCCACCTTCAACGAGAACACCGGCCGCGAGCTGAACGAGACCGTCGCCCGGCTGAAGCGCGAGAACCCCGCCATCAAGGGCTATGTGCTGGACCTGCGCAACAACGGCGGCGGCCTGCTGGACGCCGCCATCGCCGTGACGGACGCCTTCCTGGAACGCGGCGAGATCGTCAGTCAGCGTGGTCGCACGCCCGAGCAGATCGTGCGCTACGCCGCCAAGCCCGGCGACCTCAGCGGTGGCCTGCCGATCGTGGTCCTGATCAACTATGGTTCCGCCTCGGCGTCCGAGATCGTGGCCGGGGCGCTGAAGGATCACCAGCGCGCGACGATCGTAGGCCTGACCAGCTTCGGCAAGGGCTCGGTCCAGAGCGTCATCCCGCTGCGGGGCGGCGCCGACGGCGCCCTGTCGATCACCACGGCGCGCTATTACACGCCGTCGGGGTCCTCGATCCAGAAGGTCGGCATCGAGCCGGATCTGGAGGTCGCCCGCTCCCAGGCCGAGGCGCGGATCGTGTCGCGGTCGAACTTCATCTATTCCGAGGCCGCCTTTGCGACGGCGCTGGACGCCTCCATCGGCACCGAGCGCAAGGGGCCACACACCCCGGTCGAGGCCCCGGGCGAGACCTATGACAAGGACAAGGACTATCAGCTGGAGCGCGCCTATGACGTGCTGCGCGCCGGCGGCGTCCTGACCCAGCTGGCCGCCGCGCCGGAGGGCGTGGTGGTGACGCCGCCGGGCACGGCACCGATCGAGGTGGCCGAAGTGCAGCCTGACAGCGGGCCCCGGCCTCGGCTGCCCAGCGATCAGGCGCCCCTGATTCCCGACCCTGAAGATTGACGCTCATCCCTAACGCGCCGTTAGGCTTTCTTAACCGGCATCGGTCAGGTTGAGTCTCGAAGGGGTCCGTCCGGCGGACCCCGTTTGAGCGTCCCGATCCGTCCATGTTCGCCAAGCGTCAGTCCGTTCTAGCCGCCACCGCCGGCACACCGCCCGCGCGTCGTTCGCTGCGCGACAGCCTCGCGCCGGTCGCCAGGGTTCTGAAAAAGCCGCCGGTCGCCGTGGCCGCAGCAGGCATCCTGCTGATCTCGGCCGCAGCCCTGTTCGTCACCGTGCTGGGTGATCCCCGCGCCGGAGCGCCCTCGGCCCGCGTGGCGCTGAAGCGCGACGCCCCGGTCGTCGCGCCCGTCCCCACGGGGCTGGAAGCCTTCTCCATGGGCGGCTACGGAGCCTATCAGGACCTGACCGCCGAGGGGCTGGTCGGCGACCCGACCCAGATGGGCGAGGCCGTCATCACCCTGCCGGACGGGGCCACCGTCTCCGGCCCCGGCGCGCCGATCACCGCGCCCAGGATCGCCGCCCGGCCCCTGCCTCAGGCCCCCATCGCCGGCCTCAGCCAGCCCGGCCCCGAAGGCCCGCTGCCGCGCATCGCCACTGACGGCCGCGTCCCGGCCCAGGCCTATGCCCGCCCCTTCGTTTCCAACGGCAAGCCGCGCGTGGCCCTGATCGTCGGCGGGCTCGGCCTCAACGCCATCACCACCCGCGCCGCCATCGAGCGGCTGCCCGCCGAGGTGACCCTCAGCTTCGTCCCCTATGCCGAGGGCTTGCAGGGCTGGATCGACCTCGCCCGCGCCCAGGGTCACGAGGTCATGCTGGAAATGCCGATGGAGCCCACCGGCTATCCGAACAACGACCCCGGCCCCTACACCCTGCTGGCCTCGGCGGAAGCCACCGACATCCAGGCGAAGATGAACTGGCTGCTGGGCCGCGCCACCGGCTATTTCGGGGTGACCAACTATCTCGGCGATCGCTTCGCCACCTCGGACGCGGGCATGGGCGCCTTCATGACCGTGCTGCGCCAGCGCGGCGTGGCCTTCCTCGACGACGGCTCCATGAGTCGCCGCCCCGGAGCCTGGGCCCGCGCCAGCGCCAATCGCATCATCGACGAGCAGCAGTCGCCCGCCGCCATCGTCGGCCAGTTGAACGCGCTGGAGGCGCTCGCCAAGACGCGCGGCCAGGCGCTCGGCACCGGCTTCAGCTATCCCGTCACCGTTGAGGCCGCCGCCCGCTGGGCCGCCGGTCTGGACGCTCGCGGCCTGCAACTGGCTCCGGCCAGCGCCATGACGCAGCGGCCGGGACGCTAGCGGAAGCAGCGTGATTAGTGGTTAGTGATTAGTGGCTGGCCACCGCTGGTGACACGGCGTGGTTCGCGCCGCCGATCCGCCGCCGGTAAAGCTGCAATCACTAGGCTCAGGACCCATTAAAGGGATTCACACGGTCGTGGCGATCTGATTCACTGGTGGCAGGAGGAGCCTGTCATGAGTGATCTGTTTTGGCTGACGAACAAGCAGATGCGTCGGATCAAGCCATATTTCCCGCTGT
>NZ_JBDNHO010000019.1:0-1742 GCF_041688735.1 Brevundimonas sp. | reverse complement strand
CCGTTTGCGCAATTCTTGCCGGCTGTGGCAGCGGGCCGACGACCGGCTCCATTTCGTCTTCCGCCGATGGCGCGGACGCCGCAGCCCGCCTGACGGCGCTCACCAACCTCGACCAACGCGTCGCCGACGTCGGGTTGCGTCTGTTGCAGGCGAACACGGACCTCTGCCCCGTCGTTCGCCAGTCCGCCGGTTGGGCGCTGCACGCGGCCAGCCAGTATAGTGTTCAGCTCCAGCCTCATGCGCGCGCCCGGTTCGGTCTGGAGAGAGACCTGCCGGGCGTGCTCTCGGCGCCTTCAACGTCGGCCGCAGCCGACGCGGGGCTGCGGGAGGGCGATCTGATCCTGGCCGTCAACGGAGCGGCTCTGAACGCCGGGCCCGCACGGACCGTCCCCGTCTTCGAGGGCCTGGCCGCGAACATCGCGGTCATCGACGGCGCACTCGCCCGAGGCTCGACACGCCTGGATATCCGCCGGGACGGAGAACCCCTCACCGTGACAATCGAGCCGCGCCGGGCTTGCGGATACGAGGTCCAGCTGAATCCCTCGGACGAACTGAACGCCCGCGCCGACGGGCGGCGGTTGTTCATCAGCACGGCACTGGCCGGCTTCACCCAGTCCGATGACGAACTGGCCCTGATCCTCGGCCACGAGCTGGCCCACCATGTGCTGCGGCACCGCACATGGAGCGACGTGGGCGGCGCCGGACGCGAGGCCAACGCCGGGGCTGCGGTTGGCGAGAGCGGCGACAAGGAGACCCAGGCGGACCGGGTCGGTCTGTTCCTCGCCGCCCGCGCTGGCTACGACACGCGGATCGCCCCCGCCTTCTGGCGACGCTTCGGCGCTGCAAACTGGCGCGTGCGGTATCCGCAGTTGCGTCACGCCTCGGCCGAGGCCCGCGCGCGCGCGCTGGAACAGGTGCAGGTCGAGATCGAAACTCAGCGGGCCAGCGGCCAGCCGATCCTGCCCTGACCATTCACACCGCCGATCACGATCCGTCCCCGGCTGCCCATCCGAGCTCCGGCAGGACCGCCGCCGTGGCCCGCAACTGCTCGTAGGCGGCCATGACGTGGTAGAACGAACTGGCCGGAGCCGGCTCGTCGACGAAGCTTGCGTCCATCCGCATCTTGTCGCGCCACAGGCCCGACGGCTCCAGATAGCGCTGCAGTCCCGCCAGCGCCTTGCGGGCGTCATCCAGCAGCGATGTGCGACGGCCGCCCTCGGCGGTCTCCGCCAGGATCAGCGCCGCTTTCAGCCGTTCCGTCTGCGGCCACAGCCGCGCCTGGTCCGAGCGCACCGACAGGTCATCGTTCAGGGCGTCGATGGCCACACCCCGGCGTTCGTCCACGCCGCGGGTGCCGATCTCATAGAGCCGTGCCGCCGCGTTCACTGCCCCTGCGTCGTCGCGCAGACGGCCCCAACGCGCCAGCAGCCAGGCCCATTCGAACTGATGACCGGGTTCGACCAGCCGGCCATCGTCGCCCGCTGCGGGCCGCCATTCGGCGTCGAAGAATTCCCGCAGGAAGCCGCCCTCAGCGTCGATGAACGCCCCACGGGCCAGGCTGACAATCTCGTCCGCCATCCCGCGCCATTCGCGTTCGGGTTCGATCGCCTCCCAGGCCATGCAGGCTTCCAGCAGATGCATATGGGCGTTGGCCTGATACGGGTGCTCCCCCGTTTCGCGCCACCCGCCCGCCGGCGTCCGCAGGACGGCGAGGGCTTCGCGAAGGGCGTGCGCCCGATCGG
>NZ_JBDNHO010000018.1:0-31476 GCF_041688735.1 Brevundimonas sp. | reverse complement strand
CTAGGACGAATAAATAGACCGCCAGCACCACCGTCACGATCAAGAACTCCCGCAGGCCGAAGTAGCGGTTAAAGAAGGCTTTGAACCAAGGCAGGAATGCCTCGGGCCTGTCGGCGTTGAAGTCGGGGTCGCTGGCCGTGCCGGGCGCGCGGTGGTGCTGGTGGTGGGCGACATTGAGCGCGCGATAGGAGAAGGCGGCATAGGCCCCCACACACATCTGTCCGACAACGCCGTTGACGCGGGGACGGCCGGGGGCGAGCGAGCCGTGCATGGCATCGTGCGCGACGATGAACATGCCCGTGCCCAGCCAGCTCTGGGCCATGATCAACAGCGGCGCTAGGAAGACGGTAGGCGCGGTCAGCGGGTGGAAGAAGACGCCCCAAATGTGCAGGCCGAGCCAGCCGCTGAAGATCAGCAGGGCAAGGGTGAGGCCGATCAAGCCCTGGCGGGCGTCAGGGCTCATTCGACGGAGGTCGAGGCGAGGGGGGTCGCCGCGCGATCGGCACGACGGGCCTTCAGGATGGCGTTCAGGCGGCGTGGGTTGGGCGCGAAGACAAAGCCAAACGATACTGCCCCCTCGCGGGTCTGAACCGCATGGTGCAGCTTGTGCGCCTGCACCAACCGCCGGGCATAGCCGTTGCGCGGCATCCAGCGGAACGGCCAACGCTGATGCACGAGGCCATCATGCACAAAGGCATAGACGACGCCGTACAGGGTGACTCCCAGCGCGATGGCGCGAATCCACCACAGGCCTGTCAGCCAAGCGATAACGAACAGACCCGTCCCGACGACGGCACCCACGACCCCGTAAAGGTCGTTGACCTCAAGCGTCTTGTCATGCGGTTCATGATGGTCGCGGTGCCAGCCCCAGCCCAAGGGGCCGTGCATGATGTACCGATGCGTCGTCCAGGCGACACCTTCCATGAGCAAGAAGACGCCAAGCGTGAGCAGGGTGAACCAGACAGCAATCATGGTCCGTACATTACGCCGCGTCGCGATGCGTTCCAACTGCGACCTTGGGCCTCTAAGGTCGCAGGGACATTGGAGTTCGCCACGTGACCGACATCACCTCCCGCAAGGACCAGCATCTGGACGTGATCCTCGCGGGCAAGGCGCGGCACGGACTGGACACCGGGTTCGCGGACGTGCGGTTCGTGCACGAGGCGCTGCCCGATCTCGACCACGGGAAAATCGACCTCGGCACGGACTTTTTCGGCCGGCGCCTGAAGGCGCCCCTGCTGATCAGCTCGATGACCGGCGGACCGGCACGGGCCGAGGCGATCAATGCGCGTCTCGCCGAGGCGGCGCAGCATCTCGGCATAGCCCTGGCGGTGGGGTCGCAGCGCGCGGCGCTGGAAAGCGGCGGGCACGCGGGGCTGGACATGGCGCTGCGGCTCAAGGCGCCGGACACGCCCATACTGGCCAACATCGGCGCGGCGCAACTGACGCGGGGTTTCGGTGTCGACGAGGCGCGGCGGGTCCTCGACATGATCGCCGCCGACGCCCTGATTGTGCATCTCAACCCTTTGCAGGAAGCCTGTCAGCCCGAAGGCGACCGGGACTGGTGGGGCGTCGGCGCCGCGCTGGAGGCCCTGGTCAAGGCTCTGGACGCGCCGGTGGTGGTCAAGGAGACCGGGGCAGGGATGTCGGCCGCTACCGCGAAACGGCTGTTGGCCATGGGCGTGGCGGCGGTCGATGTGGCCGGGGCCGGCGGCTCCAACTGGGGCACCGTCGAGGGTGAACGCGCGACGGCCGAGGCCGACAAGGCGCACGCCGCGGCCTTTGCCGACTGGGGTATTCCCACCGCCCGGTCGATCGCGGACATCAGGTCGGTCTGCCCCAGGGCATTGATTATCGGCTCAGGCGGGGTGCGGGACGGGGTCGACGCGGCCAAGGCCATCCGGCTGGGCGCGGACATGGTTGGCCAGGCCACCGGTGTCCTGGCGGCGGCGACGGTCTCGACTGAGGCCGTGGTCGACCATTTCCAGACCGTCATCCGGCAGATGCGCACCGTCTGTTTGTGCACGGGCTCGGCCAACCTGACCGCGCTGAGGAAGGCGCCTCTCCAAACCTGACGTCTTGAGGATCGTCGTGGCGTGATGCCTGAAAACGGCCAGGCATGCCTGCACGAAGAGGTCGCTTGCGATTCCGGGCTGATATGGAGGTCAGGTAGTGGCCGCCGACGGTAGCAGGTCGCCCGCGAACGCGCGGTAGCGACCGGCCCTGACGCCGTCTGTGGCGCGGGCGATGTCGGGCGCGAAATAATGGTCGCTGCCATAGGCGACGGCGGCCTCGCGGACGATGGCGAAAACCCTCTCAAGGTCCGGTGAGCTGGTCAGCGGTCGATGGAACTCCAGCCCCTGCGCGGCGGCGAGAAGTTCGATGCCGACGACGGTGGCCGTGTTTTCCGCCATCTCAAGAAGACGGCGCGCGCCGTGGGTGGCCATGGAGACGTGGTCTTCCTGATTGGCGCTGGTGGGCACGGTGTCGATCACGCAGGGATGGGCGACCATGCGGTTCTCGGCGACCAGAGCGGCGGCGGTGACCTGGGCGATCATGAAGCCGGAGTTGAGGCCGCTCTCCTTGACCAGAAAAGCGGGCAGGTCGCTCATCTTCGGATCGACGAGGATGGCGGTGCGGCGCTCCGAGATATTGCCAATCTCACACAGGGCCATGGCGATCTGATCGGCTGCATAAGCAACGGGTTCAGCGTGGAAGTTACCGCCGGAAATCACATCGCCGTCGTCGATGAATACCAGAGGATTGTCCGTCACGGCATTGGCCTCGCGCTCCAGCGTGGCCGCAGCGTGACGCATCACGTCCAAGGTCGCGCCCATGACCTGGGGTTGGCAGCGCAGGGAGTAAGGGTCCTGCACCTTGGAGCAATCGTGACGGTGGCTGTCTCGGATCCCGGAGCCGGTCATGAGGGCTCGGAGACGAGCGGCCACGTCGATCTGGCCGGGTTGGCCGCGCAGGGCGTGGATTCGGGCGTCAAAGGGGGCGTCCGATCCCTTCAGTGCATCGACAGACAGCGCACCGGCGGCGATGGCGCCGGCGAATGCCGCCTCCGTGGCGAACAGACCCGCCAGCGCCAGCGCAGTCGAACACTGGGTTCCGTTCAGCAGCGCCAGGCCTTCCTTTGGTCCCAAGGTCAGCGGCTTGATCCCGACCCGCGCCATCGCGTCTTCGGCCGACAGGGTTGCACCGGCCGCGCGCGCCTCGCCGACGCCGATCAGGACGCAGCTCATGTGGGCCAGAGGCGCCAGATCGCCCGAGGCGCCGACCGAGCCCTTGGACGGCACGCAGGGCAGGACGTCGGCGTTGACCAACGTGATCAGGGCTTCGAGCGTGCTCCGACGAATGCCGGAGGCACCCTTCGACAGGCTGGCGATCTTCAGCACCATCAGCAGGCGGGTGACGCTTTCGTCCAGCAGTGCCCCGACGCCGCAGGCGTGGCTGAGGACCAGATTCTTCTGAAGGGTCTCCAGATCGCCCGTGGCAATGGAGGTATTGGCCAGCAGGCCGAAGCCCGTGTTTATCCCGTAGACCGTGCGCCCCTCGGCCACGATGGCCGCGACGACGGCCGCGCCCCTTTCAACGGCGGACCAGGCGGTAGGGGCGAGTTCGACGGTGCAGGGGCCGTCGAGGACGGCGCGAAGCTGGGCGAGGATGAGCGGGGCGTGGCCGATTGTCAGATGGGTCATGGCCTAAGCTCCCATCGAGGGCAGGTTGAGCCCGTGCTCTCGCGCAGTGTCTTTCGCGATCTCGTAACCGGCGTCGGCGTGGCGCATGACGCCGGTGGCCGGGTCGTTCCACAGCACCCGTTCCAGTCGCCGGGCCGCCTCGGGCGTGCCGTCGGCGACGATGACCACGCCGGAATGCTGGGAATAACCCATGCCGACCCCGCCGCCGTGGTGCAGGGACACCCAGCTGGCGCCGGAGGCGGTGTTCAAAAGGGCGTTGAGCAGGGGCCAATCGGAGACGGCGTCCGACCCGTCCATCATGGCCTCGGTCTCGCGGTTCGGACTGGCGACCGAGCCGCTGTCGAGGTGGTCGCGGCCGATGACGATGGGCCCCGACAACTCGCCTGACGCCACCATGGCGTTAAACATCAGCCCGGCGCGGTGACGGTCGCCCAATCCGATCCAGCAGATGCGCGCCGGAAGACCTTGGAAGGCAATACGTTCGCCGGCCATGTCGAGCCAGCGGTGCAAGCCGGCATCATCCGGAAAGAGTGTTTTCATCGCCGCGTCGGTCTTGCGGATGTCGTCGGGATCGCCGGTCAGGGCGGCCCAGCGGAAGGGGCCGATGCCGCGACAGAACAGTGGGCGGATGTAGGCCGGGACGAACCCCGGAAAGGCGAAGGCGTCTCCGACGCCCGCGTCGAAGGCGACCTGACGGATGTTGTTGCCATAGTCGGTGACCGGGATGCCGGCGGACTGGAAGTCCAGCATGGCCCGGACGTGGACGGCGCAGGATTTCCGCGCCGCAGCCTCCACGGCGGCGGGGTCGGACACGCGTTTGTCCTCCCACTCTGCGACGGTCCAGCCTTGAGGGAGGTAGCCGTTGATGAGGTCATGGGCGCTGGTCTGGTCGGTAACCAGATCCGGCCTGACGCCGCGCTTGACCAATTCAGGCAGAACATCCGCCGCGTTTCCCAACAATCCGACTGATATGACCTTTTTTTCCGCATTGGCCTTTTCGATCAACGTCAGGGCCTCGTCCAGCGTCTCTGCCAGGACATCGAGGTAGCGGGTCTTCAACCGCATCTCGATACGGCTGCGCTGGCATTCGACGGCGAGACACGACGCGCCGGCCATGGTCGCCGCCAGGGTCTGGGCGCCGCCCATGCCGCCGAGACCGGCGGTGAGGATCCATCTGCCCGACCAGTCGCCGCCATAGTGCTGGCGTCCGGCCTCCATGAAGGTCTCGTAGGTGCCCTGAACGATGCCCTGGGTGCCGATGTAGATCCACGAGCCAGCCGTCATCTGGCCGTACATCATCAGCCCCTTGCGATCGAGTTCGTTGAAATGCTCCCAGGTGGCCCATTTTGGCACCAGGTTGGAGTTGGCGATCAAGACGCGTGGGGCGTCTTCATGAGTGCGGAAAACGCCGACGGGTTTGCCCGACTGGACCAGCAGGGTCTCGTCCGGCGCGAGGGTCTGCAGTTCGGCCACGATGCGGTCGAAGCTGGGCCAGTCTCGTGCGGCCTTGCCGATGCCGCCGTAAACGACCAGGTCTTCGGGACGTTCGGCGACCTCGGGGTCGAGGTTGTTCATCAGCATGCGCATGGCGGCTTCGGCCGCCCAGGTGCGAGCCGTCTTCTCGGGTCCTCGAGGGCTGCGGACCACTCTCGTGTTCGGGCGCGCGCTCGTGGTCTGTTGAGTCGTCATGACCGCGTCTCTACGCTGCGAAACCATGATCATGGAAGACTCAGACTCCCTCGGTTGGCCAAGCGTCGCTGATCTGATCGGCGATCACCCTCAAGCGGCGGTGGCGCTGATCGGCGCGGGGCTGAACGAACGGTCGTTGACGCCCGGCCGGTGCGACCTCGGCCCCAAAGCGTTTCGCGCCGTCATGCCCCGGTTTTCGACCTATGACGTCGAGACGGGCCGTGAGCTGACCACGCGAGTCCACGACGCCGGGGACGTGGTTCTGAAAGCCGTATCGCCCGCAGGCGCGTTCGAGCCGATCAGGGCGGCGGTCGAGGCCCAGGTCGCGCGCGGGCTGACGGTCCTGATCGGCGGCAATAATGCCGTCACGCGGCCGGGGGTGCACGGGGTGGCGTTCGCGAGCGGCCTCGGCCGGGTCGCTGTCCTGACGCTCGACACCCATTTCGACTTGAGGGACACCGATCAGGGCCTGACCAACGGCAATCCGATTCAGGCGCTGCTGGAGGACGGGCTGGATGGCCGGCGCATCAGCCAGGTCGGGCTGGCACCCTTCGCCAATACCCGGCGGGCGCATGAGAAGGCGCAGGCGGCGGGCATATCGGTCCGGACGGCGCGCGAGTGCCGGGATCGCGGACTGGCGACCGTCGTGACCGAGGAACTGGCGCGGCTGTCAGGCCTCTGCGAGGTTATCTACGTCGACTTCGACATTGATGTCATTGACCGGAGCCAGTGGCCGGCCTCGCCGGGCGCTCGTCCGGGCGGGGTGTCGGTGCAGGACTTCTTCGACGCGACCCGGGTCATCGGTGCGCATCCGAAGGTGAAGGCGGTCGACCTGACGGAATACGATCCCTCGCTGGAAATCGGCGACCTGGGTTCGCTGACGGCGGGGCGGTGGTTCTGCGAACTTTTGGCCGGGTTCGAAGCGCGTGGCTGACCGCTTCGACCACCTCATCGTCGATTGTCGCCTGGCCGCCATGGTCGAGGGCGGCGAGGCCTATGGCGCGATCGAGGACGGGGCGATCTTGGTCCGCGCCGGGCGGATCGCGTGGGTCGGTTCTCGGGCGGGTCTGCCGCCGCACGAGGCGGTGGAAACTGACCGGCTGGACGGCCGCTGGGTCACGCCGGGCCTGATCGACTGCCACACCCATCTGGTCTTCGGCGGCGACCGCTCGGACGAGTTCGAGCAGCGACTGAACGGGGTGACCTATGAGGAGATCGCGCGCGCCGGGGGCGGCATCGTCTCGACCATGGCGGCCACCCGGGCGGCGTCGGAGGACGCGCTGTTCGCTTCGGCGTCGGCGCGGCTGGCGGGGTTAAGGGCCAGCGGGGTCACCACGGTCGAGATCAAGTCGGGCTATGGCCTTGATCTGGACAGCGAATTGAAGATGCTGCGGGTCGCGCGTCGGATCGGGCAAGAGGCGGGGGTGCGCGTGCGGACCAGCTATCTGGGCCTGCATGCGGTGCCGCCCGAATTTCGCGCGGACCGGGCGGCCTATGTCGATCTGGCCATCGATTGTGTCCTGCCCGCCGCCCACGCCGAGGGGCTGATCGACGCCGTCGATGCCTATTGCGAGCCGATCGCCTTCTCCCGGGATGAAGTCGCGCGGTTGTTCGAGCGCGCCAAGGCGCTGGGACTGCCGGTCAAGCTTCATGCCGACCAGTTGTCCGACGCCGGGGGCGCGGCGCTGGCCGCTCACTACGGCGCCCTGTCGGCGGATCACGTCGAGCACGCCACGGACGCGGGGATCCGGGCCATGGCCGAAGCGGGCGTCGTCGCCGTGCTGCTGCCCGGGGCCTATCTGATGTTGCGCGAGACCACTCCGCCGCCGATAGACCTGTTCCGCCGCCATGGGGTGGCGATGGCTGTGGCGACGGACTGTAATCCCGGTACCTCTCCGGTCGCCTCGATGACGGCGGCCCTGAACCTCGCCTGCGTCCAGTTCCGCCTGACGCCCGAGGAGGCCTTGGTGGGGGCCACGCGCAATGCGGCGCGGGCACTGGGCTTGTCGAGTGATATCGGGACTCTGGAAGCCGGCAAGGTGGCCGACCTGGCGGTCTGGGACGTCGAGCGGCCCGCAGAACTGGCCTACTGGCTGGGCAAGCCGCTACTCAACCGGCGGATGGTCGACGGGCTCTGGGGTCAGTCGACGTAGGTAATGATGGACGCGACGTCGGGGCGAGGACGCTCCAGCAAGGCTTCCGCGACTGTGCCGATGTGGATGAAACCCGCGACCTTTTCCCCGGGCTTCATACCCATCAGCGTGAGGGCTTCGGGGTCGTAGCTATACCAGTCGGTGATCCAGCTGCTGGAATAGCCCAAGGCGCCGGCGGCGTGCTCGATGTTCATGCAGACCGCGCCTGCGGACAGCTGCTGCTCCCAGACGGGCACTGTCGGGCTCTCGACGGGCGACGAAATCACCAGAACGCTCGTCGGCGCTGCGGTCAGTTTTGCGAGCACCTTTAGTGCCTTGTCGGGACCCGTCTGGCGGCTTGCCAACGGGGCGAGCGCCTTGGCCAGATCCGCGCGGCTATTCGGCCCCATCACCACGAACCGCCAGGGGAACAGCTTGCCGTGATCGGGCGTTCGCGCCCCGAGCCTCAGAATGCGTCCGATCTCATCCCGCGAGGGACCGGGCGCGCCGAGAGCCTGCGCCGGCGCGGAGCGTCGGTTGGCCAGCCGCGTCTGCAGTTCGGCGGAGGGCACGGGAAAGGGGAGGGACTGGCCCAGATCGGCGTCGGTCATCAAGTCTAGCTAGTCGTCCGCGCGACGGTGCGCCATACCCCGCCAATGAGAGACTCTCGACGAGCCTTTGACGCCGACCGGCCCGATCCGATTTGGGACGATGGAAGCCACCGTCCTCCGCCGTGGCGCGACGACGGGTCGAGCACGATCTTTGAGAGCCCTTGGATGCGTCTCACTCAACACGACGCCACCGCGCCCACGGGCATGCGCAACAACTATGTGGTGATGCGGCCCCAGAATCTGTCGGTCGGCGTCCTGCCCGTGCACGACGATGGCTCGGTCACCCTGGTCGGCCAGCAGCGCTTCGGCTTGATGAACTATTCGTGGGAAATGCCAGAAGGTGGAGCGCCTTATGACGAGGACCCGATCGATGGCGTGAAGCGCGAACTGGCCGAGGAGGCCGGGCTCGCGGCGTCGCATTGGCGCGAGGCGCTGAAGATCGAGTTGAGCAATTCGATCACCGACCAACGGGCCATGGCCTGGGTCGCCTGGGGTCTCAGCGCCATGCCGATCGCGCCGGACCCGACAGAAATCATCCGGGTCACCCGCGTGCCGTTCGGCGACCTGATGCGAGAGATCGCGCGAGGCTCGGTGCGCGACATGTTCACGGTGGCGACCACGCTGCGCGCCTACCATATGGCTCACCAAGGCGAACTTCCGCCTTGCCTGGCGAAGGCTATGCTGGCGAGCGTGCGATGACTGCTCGTCGTGACCGACGCCCAGGAATTACGTTGGGCGATTTTCTGGGTTCAGATCGATCGACCTGAATCCAGACTGGCGATGGAGACACCTATGCCCAAATTGGAAGTCGTCGCCCGACGGCCGGACATCTGGTCGGAACTGCGCGACTCGGCCGAGGTGGCGTCGCGCGACGAGCCGCATCTGGCGTCGCAGATGAACGCCGTGATCCTGTCGCACGGCGATCTGGCCAGCGCGCTCGGCTTCCAGATCGGGCGCAAGCTGGGCAACAGCGAACTGGGGCCCATGTCGGCGCGCGAACTTTGCCGCGACGCCTTCGCCGCCGACCGGTTCATCGTCGCGGCCGCCGAGGCTGATCTTCAAGCCGTGATTGAGCGCGATCCCGCGATCAAGACGCTGTTGCAACCCTTCCTTTATTTCAAGGGCTTCCAGGCGCTGCAGGCCTGGCGGGTGTCGCACTGGCTTTGGACCGAGGGCCGCGAAACCCTGGCCTTCCATTTCCAGAGCCGCATCTCCGAACTGTTCCAGGTCGACATCCATCCCGCGGCCCAGCTGGGGTCTGGCCTGTTCCTCGACCACGGCACAGGGATCGTCATCGGCGAGACGGCGGTGGTGGGCGACGAAGTGTCGATGCTGCACGCCGTGACCCTGGGTGGGACCGGTGCCGAGCGCGGCGACCGTCACCCCAAGATCGGAAGGGGCGTCCTGCTCGGCGCGGGCGCCAAGGTGCTCGGCAACATCACGGTGGGCGACTACGCCAAAGTGGCCTCCGGTTCGGTGGTGCTGAAGGCCGTTCCCGCCGGATGCACCGTCGCGGGCGTGCCCGCACGACTGGTCAATTGCCCGACCGACGCCACGCCCGCCCGGACGATGGACCATACGCTGGCGGACGTCGTCTACGACTTCGTCATCTGAGGGTTTCCCTTTCGCGGCCCTTTCTCTAGGGTCCGCGTCTCCACGTTCGATACCGAGGCCCACGATGAACACCGCCGACATGAAGCGCGTCGAGACGCACCTGAAGCGCACCTTCAACACGGGCGGAATCATTCTCAAGCCGCGCGGCAAGCCCAGCGACTCCTGCGAAGTCTATGTCGGGGACGAGTTCATCGGCGTCGTCTTCGAAGACGAGGACGAGGCCGGCAGCTTCATGTTCGAAATGGCCATCCTGGCGGAAGACCTGTCGCAGGACTGATCCCTCGCCCGAGGCGGATAGAAAAAAGCGCCGGAGGACGGTTCCCCCGGCGCTTCGTCGTTTCAGGTGCGGCGCTTACTTCTTGCCGAAGATCGCGTCGAGGATGCCGGACAGGAAGCCCTTGGGCTCGGCGGGCTTTGCGACCGGAGCGGGCGTCGGTCTCGGCGCGGCGGCGGTTGGCATCGGGGTGACCGTCGCGGGCTTGGCAGGCACGACAGGCTTGGCGGCGACCTTGCCGGCGACCGGCTTCGCGGCCGCCTTGGGGGCGACCTCCGTCATCGACTTGGTGGCGAGCTTGGTAGCCATTTTCTTTGCTGCGGGCTTCCCTGCGGGCTTCGCGGTGGCCTTGGGCGCGGCGGTCTTGGCGGGAGCGACGGTCTTGGTCGCGGGCTTCGACGCAGTCTTGGCGACGGGCTTGGGCGCCGCGGCCTTGACGGCCCGTTTCGCGGCGGTGGCCTTTACGGCGCTCGACTTTGCCGCCGGTTTCGGCTTGGAAACGGCGGTCGCCGCCTTCGGTTTGGCGGTATTTGATTTCGACGGTGCTTTAGCCATGGACTCCCGGACCCCTCGTTATTTGCTGGCGACAGAAGCCACGCCAGCACCTGTCTCCATTCGCGATGATAGCGAGCTTTGAGAAATGTCCCATACCCCAGTTCAGATAATCGCGCGCGGTCCGCGCGTGATCGCCGAGACGGCCGCAGAGGCGCTGGACGCCGATGCCCAGCTGGAGGGTGCGACCTATTCCATTCTCGAGGAAGATGAGGACAAGGGCATCTGGCGCATCGACGCCTTCCCTATGAGTGACGAGGAAGCGAACGGGATCGCCGCCTGCTTGCGCGAACATGACGGCCTGACGGTCATGGTCGAGAAGCTCGCCGACGCGGACTGGCTGGCCATGTCGCTGTCGGGTCTGCCGCCGGTCGAGGCGGGGCGCTTCTTCGTCTACGGCGCGCACGATCAGGGCCGGGTGCCGCCGAACAGGGTGAACCTGAAGATCGACGCCGGCGCCGCCTTCGGCACCGGACACCATGGAACGACCGTCGGCTGCCTCATGGCCTTCGACGCGCTGTTGAAGCGAGAGCGGTTCGAGCGCGTGCTCGACGTGGGTTGCGGCACGGGCGTGCTGGCCATCGCGGCCGCCAAGACCGGCTCGCGCGTCGCGGTCGGCACCGACATCGATGCGCCGTCTGTCCGCATTGCCAACGAGAACGCCAAGCTGAACCGCGCCGACGCGCGTTTCGTCCACGTGGCGGGCCTGAACGACCGCAATGTGCGGGACCATGGGCCCTATGATCTGGTGTTCGCCAACATCCTCGCGCCGCCGCTGGTTGCGTTGTCGCAGGACATCAAGGCGGCCCTGAGTCTGGGCGGGGTGGCCATCCTGTCCGGCCTGTTGCGGACCCAGGAACGGCGCGTCACCGCGGCTTATCTGTCGCGCGGTTTCGTGCTTGAGCGGCGCATCCATCGCGACGCGTGGAGCGCCCTCGTGCTGCGTCGCGTGGGCTGACTACGGAACAGGCGGCGGCGACAACCGTTGCGGGGGTTCAATCGAGGAACCTACCCGTGACCCAGAACGATCCCCACACCGATCCGACCCGCATCCCGCCCCCGGGGCCGGTCTATAGCGAGACGACCGAGACTGTCGTCGTTCGGGACTCGAATTCGGGCTGGTGGATCGCCGGCATTCTCGGCGGCATCGTGCTGATCGCCGTGCTGTGGATCCTGTTCGCGCGCGGCAACGATCCCCAGACTGACGAGGCCCTGCTGGCGGCCCAGGCCGATGCGCTCGCAGCCCAGTCCCAGGCCGATCAGGCTCTGGTCAGCGGTCAGATCGCCGGTGCCCAGGCCAGCGTCGACATCGCCCGCGCGGACGCCGCCCGCTCGCAGGCCGACGCGATCCGCGCAGCCAGCGAAGCCCGCGCCGCCGAAGCCCGCGCCGCGTCGCCGGTGATCATTGAACGCGAAGTTCAGGTTCCCGCGCCCGCCCCGGTCGTGTCGCCGACCGCGCCCCAGAACTGACGGCTTGCGACATGGCGGCGGGACGCTAGTTTCGCCGCCATGCGCCAGTCCTTTGATGAAACGACCGACCCCTCCTTCGGGGCCAGGCACCTCCCGCGGGTCCGCGCCAAGATGGCCGAGCAAGGCCTAGACGGCCTGCTCGTCCCGCATGAGGACGAACACCAGAACGAGTACCTGCCAGCAGCCAACGACCGGCTGGCCTGGATCAGCGGCTTCACCGGTTCGGCGGGCGCGGGCGTGGTCATGAAGGACAGCGCCGCCGTTTTCGCCGACGGACGTTACACGGTTCAGGTTCGCGCCCAGGTCGATCCCGACCAGTTCGAAATCCTCGACCTCGTCGAAGGCGGCTTGCCGGCCTATCTAGAGCGTGCGCCCAAAGGCGCGGTGATCGGCTACGATCCTCGGCTGCACAGTCCAGACGCGCTGGCGACGCTCAAGCGCGCGGCCGCCATCGCCGGGGCCGAGCTGAAGCCGGTCGACGCCAATCCGCTCGACCTCGCATGGGCCGATGAGCGGCCGGCCCAGCCGACGGCGCCGGTGGTCCCGCATGACGATCGCTACGCCGGCGAGAGCAGCGCCTCGAAGCGCGTCCGCATCGGCAAGGCCATCGCCATGGCCGGCGCGGATGCCGCCGTGTTGACGGCGCCGTCGTCGATCGCCTGGCTGTTCAACATCCGGGGTGGGGACGTCATTCGCACGCCCCTTCCGCTGGGCCAGGCGGTCGTGTCGGCCGACGGCTCGGCGCGGCTGTTCCTCGACCCGCGCAAGGTCACCGACGCACTGCCCAAATGGCTGGGCGACGCTGTCAGTCTGGAAGCCGGCGAAGCCTTGCCCGGCGCGCTGGACGGTCTGTCGGGCCGCAGGGTCCTGATCGACCCCGGCCAGTCGTCATCCTGGTATTTCGACCGGCTGGAATCGGCGGGCGCGACGGTGGTCCGAGGTATAGACCCGTGCGCCCTGCCGCGCGCCTGCAAGAACCCCGTCGAGATCGAGGGCAGTCGTCAGGCGCACATCCGCGACGGCGCGGCCCTGACGCGCTTTCTGCACTGGGTGGACACGGTGGCGCAGCACAGCCTGCCCGACGAGCGCGAGGTGGCCGAGGCGCTGGAAGGCTTCCGCGAGGCCACGGGCGCGCTGAAGGACCTGAGCTTCGACACCATTGCCGGGTCCGGCCCGAACGGCGCCCTGCCGCACTACAAGCCGGTCGCGAGCACGATCCGGCGGATGGAGACCGGCAGCCTGCTGCTGGTGGACGGTGGCGGCCAGTATCTGGACGGCACCACGGACGTGACCCGCACCGTCGCGGTCGGCGAGGCGACGGCGGACCAGCGGCGGATGTTCACCCTCGTCCTGAAAGGCCATATCGCCATGGCGACGGTTCGCTTCCCCGCCGGGACCACCGGGCATCAGCTGGACGCGCTGGCGCGCCTGCCGATGTGGATGGCCGGACTGGACTACGACCACGGCACGGGCCACGGCGTCGGCAGCTATCTCGGAGTTCACGAAGGGCCGCAGCGGATCGCCAAGGCGGTCAACAGCCAGCCGCTGCTTACCGGCATGATCCTGTCCAACGAGCCCGGTTATTATCGCGAAGGGAACTGGGGCATACGCATCGAGACCCTGCAGGTGGTGACACCGCCGCAAGCCATTCCGGGTGGCGAGCGGCCGATGCACGGCTTCGAGCAATTGACCTTCGCGCCGCTGGATCGTCGTCTGATCGACTCCGATGTGCTGACGCCCGACGAGCGGGCCTATGTCGACGCCTATCACGCCGAGACGCTGGCCAAGGTCGGGCCCTTGCTGGAGGCCGAGGTTCTGGACTGGCTGAAGGCGCAGACCGCGCCGCTGTGACCTTGCGGAAAGGGCCCGCCGCCCCGACCTCAAGCGTCGCAAATCTCAGGAGCGCTCCATGAAGACGCGTCGTCTCGGCAAGGCCGGTCCCGAAGTCTCGGCCGTCGGCTTGGGCTGCATGGGCATGGCCGCATTCTATGGTCAGGCCTCCGACGAGGCGCAGGCGACGGCGGTGATCCACCGCGCGCTGGATCTGGGCGTGACCTTCCTCGACACGGCCGAGATGTACGGCCCCCATACGAACGAGATTCAAATCGGCAAGGCGCTGGCGGACCGGCGTGATCGCGCCTTCGTGGCGACCAAATTCGGCATCGGCTACAATGCCGAGCGCACAGGTCTGACCATCGACGGCTCGCCGTCCAATGTGCGCCGGGCCATCGAGGACAGTTTGAAGCGGCTGGGGATGGACCACGTCGACCTCTACTATCTGCACCGGGTCGATGCGAACACGCCGATCGAGGAGACGGTCGGGGCGATGGGCGAACTGGTGACCGAGGGCAAGGTGCGTTTCCTAGGCCTGTCGGAAGCCTCGCCCGAGACGCTGCGCCGGGGCCATGCCGAACATACGATCACGGCGCTGCAGACCGAATATTCGCTGTGGAGTCGCGAGCCGGAGGACGAACTGCTGGCGACCTGCGAGGAACTGGGTATCGGCTTTGTGCCCTACAGCCCGCTGGGTCGGGGGTTCCTGTCGGGCGAGATCACGTCGATTGAGGACCTTACCGCCGACGATTTCCGCCGCTCCAACCCGCGCTTCCAGGGCGAGAATTTCCAGAAGAACCTCGATCTGGTCGAGGCCGCCGGGGCCATCGCCGCCGACAAGGGCGTGACGGCGGCGCAACTGGCCTTGGCCTGGGTGCTGGCGCAGGGGGAGACTCTGGTGCCGATCCCGGGAACGCGCCGCATCAAGACGCTGGAAGACAATGCCGCCGCTGCGGACATCGAGCTCACCGCCGAGGATCTGGCGCGCATTGACGCGGTTTTCCCCAAGGGCGCGGCCTCGGGCCACCGCTACGCCGAGGCAGCGCGGTCGTCGCTGAACCGCTGATACTGTCTCCTCCCTGTCGCGGCCGACGGGCGCGGCGCGTCTTTGTGCCGTGACGGAGGGGACCGGAGACTGCGGCGCGACAATGCCCCTCCACCGCTTCGCGGTCCCCCCCCCCATCAAATGGGAGGACACAATCAGCCGATCAGGGCCAGCCATTCGTCCTCGGTCAGGACGGCGACGCTGTGCTTCTGGGCGTCCGCCATCTTTGAGCCCGCCCCCGGTCCGGCGACCAGATAGTCGGTCTTCTTCGACACCGAGCCGGACACCCTGGCCCCCAGGCTTTCAGCGCGAGCCTTGGCCTCGTCGCGGGTGAACCGCTCCAGCGCCCCGGTGAAGACCACGGTCTTGCCGGCGACGGTGGTGTCCGACTTCGGGCGTTCGGCGTCTTCGATCTGGTCCAGTTCGGTCACGAGGGCGTCGACCATGGCGCGGTTGTGTGTCTCGCGGAAGAACAGGGCCAGAGCGCGGGCCGCGACGGGGCCGACGCCGGACACCTCAGCGATCTGGCCCAGACCCTCGGAGGGGCCTTCCGAGCGTGCCACCTCGGCCAGCCGGACGAGACTAATCCAGTCGTCGGCCAGGCTCGCCAGACCGCGCCGGGCGGGGGCGCCGAGGCCGGGGAAGGCGAGAGCGATCTTCTGGTCGACGGGTGCTTCCGGCCACGGGTCCGCAGCGGCGGGCGAAGCCCCGGCGAGGGTGGCGACCACGCGAGGGGACACCGCATGGGCTTCATTCAGTCGCTCCCAGTCCGCGCTGGGAATGCCGTCGGCGGCGGCAACGCACGCGGCCTCGAACGCCGGCCAGGTCTCGAAGGCGCGGGCCAGAACGATGGAGGTCTGTTCACCGATGTCGCGCACGCCCAGCCCATAGATGAAGCGGTCCAGGGTGATGATGCGGCGGGCGTCGATGCCGGCGACGAGGTTGCGCACGCTGGTCTTGCCATAGCCGTCCTCGGCGCGCAGGACGTCGAGTTTCTCCGCGTCGCGGGCAAGACGGAAGATGTCCGCGGGTTGGCTGATCCAGCCGCGTTCGTGGAAGGCTATCAGCTGCTTTTCACCAAGACCTTCAATGTCAAAAGCGCGGCGGGTGACAAAATGCTTCAAGTGTTCAATGCGCTGGAACGGGCAGGCCAGTTCGCCGGTACAACGACGCACTACGCTCTCAGTGCCCGAGGCGTTGGTCTCCTTGATCAGGGCGGTCTTCAGCGGGCAGACGCAGACCGTCGGGAAGGCATAGGCTGGGCCACGGTGGGGCCGGTCGGCGTCCAGGACGGCGACGATCTGGGGGATGACGTCGCCGGCGCGCTGAACAGTGACGGTGTCACCGCGCCGTGCGTCCAGCCGGGCAATCTCGTCGGCGTTGTGCAGCGTCGCGTTGCGCACTACGACGCCGCCGACGGTGACGGGATGCAAACGCGCGACGGGTGTGTGCGACCCCGTGCGCCCCACCTGGATGTCGATCCCTTCCAGCAACGTCTGCGCCTGCTGGGCCGGGAATTTGTGGGCTATGGCCCAGCGCGGGGTGCGGGCGACGAAGCCGAGGCGATCCTGCCAGTCCAGCCGGTCGACCTTGTAGACCACGCCGTCGATGTCGTGGCCGAGGCCCGCCCGGTCGCGCTCCAGCTCGGCGTAGAGGGCCTGTAGTCCGGCGATGTCTTCGACACGACGCGAGCGGGCGTTGACGGGAAATCCCCAGCTTTCCAGTGCTCTCAAAGCATCGGCTTGCGTTTCGGCGAAGGAAGACGAGGTCTCGCCCCAAGCGTATGCGAAGAACCGCAGGGGCCGTTTGGCGGTGATCGCCGGGTCCTTCTGGCGCAGCGAACCGGCGGCGAAATTGCGCGGATTGGCGTAGGTGCGCCGGCTCTCGGCCCCGGCGGCGGCGTTGAAGGCGTCGAAGGCGTCGTTGGGGGCATAGACCTCGCCGCGCACCTCAATGAGGTCAGGCCAGCCCGCGCCGGACAGGGTCTGCGGGATGTCGGCGATGGTGCGTAGATTGGCGGTGACGTCCTCGCCGGTCCGGCCGTCGCCGCGGGTGGCGCCGGTGACCAGCGCGCCCTTCTCATAGCGCAGGCTGGCCGAGAGGCCGTCGATCTTGGGCTCCGCCACGAAGGCGACGATCTCGTCGACGGGCAGCTTCAGGAAGCGGCGGATGCGGGCGACGAAGTCGGTCACTTCTTCCGCAGAAAAGGCGTTGTCGAGCGACAGCATGGGCACGCCGTGGCGCACCGGGGCGAACTGGCTGGAGCCGGCGGCACCCACCACCTGCGACGGCGAGGCGGCGCTGGTCAGGTCGGGAAACAGGTCCTCGATCTCCAGCGCGCGGCGCTTGAGCGCGTCATAGTCGGCGTCGGTGATCCCCGGGGCATCCTGGCCGTGATAGAAGGCGTCGTGTCGGGCCAGGACGGTGGTCAGCCGGCCGAGTTCCTCGCGCGCGGCGGACTCGGTCAGCTGATCGACGGGAAGGTCGGACATGAAGCGCTCGCCATAGGGATTCCGAGGTGGAATTCTCCCTGCTGTTCTAGCATCCCCCGCCGCGGTTTCGAGGCCCGCCGTCGGATTCCGGCCGCACTATCTGGCATGACAGCGAGTTAAACTGACACCGCCGTCACACTCGGCTAGCGTCCGGAGCTCTCAAGGAGTCCCCATGCGCCACGCCCGCCTGCTCGCCCTGTCCACCGCTCTCAGTGCCGCCTTGGTGGTTTCGGCCTGCGGGAGCCTGTTCGGGTCCGAAGCGACACCACCCCCGGCTTCCGCACCGGCAACGTCGATCATGCACGCCCAGCTGCTGGACGATGTCCGCATCCTGTCCGCCGACGACATGCAGGGCCGCGACACGGGCGCGCCCGGCGGCGAGATGGCGCGCAACTACATCGTGGCGCGGCTGGAGAGTCTGGGCGTCGCCGCGCCGCCGATGGGCCGACTTCAGCCGTGGGAAATGCAGGGCCGCACCCGGGCGGGGCCGAAATCGTACAACGGCGTCAACGTCATCGGCCTGATCCCGGGAACGCGCGTGACCGACCGCTACATCGTAGTCACGGCCCATTACGACCATGTCGGCGTGAATGCCGAGGGGCAGGTGTTTAACGGCGCGGACGACAACGCCTCGGGCGTCGCCACCATGCTGGCGCTGGCCGCCGACCTGAAGCGTCAGGCTCCGGAACACAGCGTGCTGATCGTCGCCCTGGACGGAGAGGAGCACGGCCTGCTGGGGGCCAGGCATTTCGTCGAAGCGCCGCCGGTGCCGCTGACGTCCATCGCCTTAAACCTGAATTTCGACATGACGGCCCGTGCGGAGACCGACGGCAAGCTGTGGGTCACCGGCACTTATCAGAACCCGACCTTGCGTCCGGTCCTCGAGGGGCTGGCCGCCAACGGCGCCGTTAGCCTGGCCTTCGGCAAGGACACGCCGCAGGACACGGGCCAGGACAACTGGGTCGAGGCGTCGGACCATGCCGCCTTCCACAGGGCGCAGATTCCGTTTCTGTATCTAGGCGTGAACTACCACCCCGACTATCACCGCCCGTCCGATGACTTCGAGCGGATCACGCCGTCAGTATTTATCAGCGCGACGGAGCTGTCGATGGCGTCGTTCCGGGCGTTGGATCAGGCGCTGGATCGTTAACCATCAGGCCCGAGCGGCGGGCTCCCACAACTCGATCGGATTGCCTTCGGGATCGTGAATGCGAGCGAACCGACCTGTAATGGGATCGTCCCACGTGGCGTCGGTCTTCACCGCGATACCTGCCGCCCGCAAGGACGCCAAAAGCGCGTCCAGGCCCTCGACGCGCAGGTTCATCATCCACCGCTTGTCGGCAGCGAAGTAATCGCTGTCAGCCTTGAACGGCGAGAACACCGTCGGTCCAGCCTGCTGGTCCCAGATGTAGATGCCTTCGGGCGGCACCGACGCCCAGATGCTTGAGATACCAATCCGCCAGACCCTTGGGGTGGTCAGAGCGGAAGAAGAAGCCTCCGATTCCGGTCACCGCCATGATCGTCTCCTCGGCCTTGCAGATCGAGCTTCAGCCCCATGATTTCGGCCAGCGCCTTGCCGCGACGCCGCGTCTGTTCGCCCAGCAGCACGTCCGCGTAACCGTCCGACGCCGTCAAGACGAGCGCGCCGCCCTCGATCTTGACGCGGGCGTTGACCAGAAGCTGCGGCGCGCGGCCGGACAGGTCGCAGGCGAGACGGATGGCGAGTCCCAGGGCCCGGGCTCCGGTGCGCTGTTCTTCGGTCAGGAGACGGCCGACCGTATTCGGTTCGGGCGTGTTGGCGCCGCCGCCGTAACGGGCGTTGACGGCGCTGGCCAGATAGGCGCGTTCCGCGTGGCTCTGGCCGGGGATGGGCGCGCGGAGGACCTGACCGAAGGCCAGTTCAACGCGGTGGTCGGGATGCAGCCGCGCGCCTAGGTCGGCGACGCGGCAGGCGGCGTCGGCGAGCACAAGATCCCGGTCCTGGCCGAAGGCTTCGGGAAGGGCTTCGAGGATCGGGCGTATCCAGCCGAACAGCGCGCCGGGCAAGCCGGGCGAAATTCCCTGTCGGGCGCCCAGCGCCGAGCACCCCGCCAGCAGAGGATCGGATTGCGCCGTCTCGGGGTCCAGCGTTTCGTACAAGAGGCCCTCGCGCACGCCCCATGCGGAGATGACGATGCGCTCCAGGCCCAGATGGTCGATCAGACCCTCAAGCACGAGGGCGGCATAGGGCAGGGTTTCGGCCCGCTTCTTGGACACTCCGGGCCACTTTTCGAGGGACGCGCGCGAGGACCGGGCGACCACCTGGGCGATCAACTTCGCCTCGGTCGCGCGCAACTCGTATTGGTGGACGATCTGCAGGGGGTACCGGTTGTGGTTCATGTGAACCTGCGCCAGCGTGCGCCAGGCCCCGCCCACGGCATACAAGGTGTCCGAGCGGAAATCGGCCGCTGGCTCGAGGCGCCGGGCGATGGTCTGTCTCAACCGATCGGCGTCGAAACCGGCCTTGTCCTCCAGGGTGAACGGGCCGAGCGGCAGGGTGATCCCGCGCGCGACGGCCCCGTCCTCGACGCGACTTAGTTCCAGACTGGCGCCGCCCAGATCGGCGGCGACCCCCCGCGCGTCCGGTATACCGGCCAACACGCCGAGCGCGGCGTAATTCGCCTCTTCCTCGCCACTCAGTACACGGATGATCAGGCCGGTTTCGGCCGCGACCTTTTCGCAGAAGGCCTGTCCGTCTTCGGCTTCGCGGATGGCGGCGGTGGCGGCCACGAAGGTCTGCATGGGCTTCACGCCGTCGATCACGGCCGCGAATCGCTTCAGCGCCGTCAACGCCTGCTCCGCTCCGTCGGGCGACAGCTGGCCTGTGACCGACAAGTCGCGGCCCAGACCCGCCAGCACCTTCTCGTTGAACACCGTCCAGATGGCGCGACCCTCCAACCGGTACAGCACCAGGCGGACTGAGTTGGAGCCGATGTCGATAGCGGCGATTTCGCGTGGTGCGTCGAGCACCGAAAGCTGCGCTTCGGGCATCAGCGCTTTCGCGTCCCGTCGTAACGCAGTTCGCCGGGCAGGGTCTTCACCTTGCGGCCACGGCCCGACAAGCTGGGGTTGGTCATGAAATACTTATGAGCCGAGAACGGGCGCTCGGGGTCCGCAGGCGAGACGCGTCTGTAGGCGCCGTCCCCATCCAGCACCCAGCTCTGGGTGTCGTCTTTCAGATTGGCGACCATGATCTGGTCCAGAACCTGATCGTGGACCGTCGCGTTCAGCACGGGGGTCATCAGCTCGACCCGGCGATCGAGATTTCGGTTCATCCAGTCGGCGGACGAGATGAACAGTTTCGCCTTGTCGTGCGGAAGGTCGCGGCCGTTGGCGAAGACGACGATGCGGCTATGCTCGAGGAAGCGGCCGACGATGGATTTGACCCGGATGTTCTCGCTCAGGCCCTGAACGCCCGGCCGCAGGCAGCAGATGCCGCGAATGACCAGTTCGATACGCACGCCCCACTGGCTGGCGCGATACAGGGCGTCGATCACTTCGGGATCGACCAGCGAGTTCATCTTGGCCCAGATCGCCGCCGGCCTGCCCTTGGCGGCCGCGGCCATCTCCTTGCCGATCAGCTCGATCAGCGTGGCCTTCATGTTCAGGGGCGAGACGACCAGGGCCTCGAGCTCATCGGGCTGGGCGTAGCCGGTGATGTAGTTGAACACCCGCGAGGCGTCCCGGGCCAGAACAGGGTCGCAGGAGAACAGGCTCAGGTCGGTGTAAACCCGCGCGGTTACCGGGTGATAGTTGCCGGTGCCGAAGTGACAATAGGTCTTCAGCCCGTCGCCTTCGCGCCGCACGACGACGCTGAGTTTGGCGTGGGTCTTGTACTCGACGAAGCCGAAGACGACGTGGACGCCCGCCCGCTCCATGGCGCGGGCCCATTTCAGATTGGCTTCCTCGTCGAAACGGGCCTTGATCTCGACCAGGGCGGTGACGTTCTTGCCGTTCTCGGCCGCCTCGATCAGGGCCGCCACGATGGGGCTGTCCTTGGAGGTTCGGTACAGCGTCTGCTTGATGGCGATGACGTTGGGATCTCGCGCCGCCTGGCGCAGGAACTGGACCACCACGTCGAAGCTCTCGAACGGGTGGTGGATCAGCATGTCTTTTTCACGAACGGCCGCGAAGATGTCTCCGCCGTTGTCTCGGACCCGTTCAGGATAGCGGGGCTCGTAGCCGGGAAATTTCAGGTCGGGGTGGCCGGACGGGATCAGGTCCGAAACCTGGGCCAGGCCCAGCATCCCGGGGACCAGGACGGTGTCCTGCGGCGCCGCGTCCAGCTCGTTGGTGATGAAGTTGCGCAGGTCGTCCGGCATGGACGCCTCGATCTTGATCCGCACCACGGAACCCAGGCGTCGCTGCTTCAGCGCCTCCTCGAATTCCATGACCAGGTCTTCGGCCTCCTCCTCGATCTCGATGTCGCTGTCGCGGATCAGGCGGAAGACCCCGCGTTCCACCACGTCGCACCCGGGAAAAAGGTGGTCGATGAAGAGCATCAGCAGGCTCTCCAGAGTGACGAACCGCCTGTGACCGGGCGTCGAGCGCCCGTCGGTTGCCAGCGGCCAGAACCGCTTTACCTGCGTCGGCACCGGCACCAAGGCATAGAAGGTGCGGTTGTCCGAGCTGCGCTTGAGCTTCAGCGCCAGCGAGAAGCCGAGGTTGGGCAGGAAGGGGAAGGGGTGGGCCGGGTCGATCGCCATCGGCGTCAGCACGGCGAACAACTGGTTCAGGAATTCCGGTTCCAGCCGGTCGCGCTCGGTCTTGGTTATCCGCGTGGCATCGACGACTTCGATGCCCGCGCCGGTCAGCTCCTTGCGCAGCTCGCGCCAGCGGCGCTGCTGTTCGGCCATCAGGACACCGGCCGCGACGTTGACCTTCTCCAGCTGTTCAGCGGGCGTCAGGCCGTCCGAGGACAGAACGCGCACCCGTTCCCGGACCTGACCCTTCAATCCGGCCACGCGGGTCATGAAGAACTCATCCAGATTGTTGGCCGATATCGACAGGAACCGCAGGCGTTCCAATAAGGGATGCGCGGCGTTGGCGGCCTCTTCAAGCACGCGACTGTTGAAGGCCAGCCAGGAGATCTCTCGATTGAAGAAGCGTTCCGGCGACGTCATCAAGGCTTCCGACAGCTCGAACTGCGGCGCGCGCGAGGAGGGCATTTCCTCGCCGGTGGTGGAGTCGCTGATCGCCGCGTCGGTCATGGTGTGGTTCTGGCGCGACGCGGCTATCGCTGCAACCTTGTTGGTGGAAAAGCGAAACGCCGGTCGATCCGAAGATCGACCGGCGTCCGTTCGTCATGCCTTGGTGGCTACCAGCGCCAGGCGTCGTAGATGACGTCGATGATGTAGCCGTCGTACGCGTCGATCAGGTAGATGTGATTGTCGACCAGAACCCAGCGCGTGCCTTGGGGCGGATAGCCCAGGCCGAAGGTGCGCCAGTCGTCGAGGCTGTAGCGCCAGAAGATCGAGGGCAGGCGCCGGCCCTCATAATAGCGCTGGCCCAGGTACTGACGCGGAACCTGATAATAGCCGTAGTTCGGCGCGAAGTAGAAGCCGGCCCGTATGCCGTTGTAGCCGCGGAACCGCCGGTCGTTGCGCCACCAGCCCGAGTTGAAGCGACGCGCGTTGTCGCGGCGCCAATGGTCGCCGCTGAAGCGTTGGTGGAACTCGCGATACTCACGGCGGTCCTGGCGGTCTTCTCGCCGTTGAGGTCGGTCGTTCTGCGGACCTCGCCATGTCTCGCCGCGAGCCTCGGCAGCGCGCGCGTCGATGACGTCCTGTCGGCTACGGAACAGCGGCTGGTCGGGATTGGCCTGAGCGCTGTCCTCGCGATTCTCTTGGCGGTCCTGGCGCAGTTCTTGCCTGTCTTGACGTTGCTCCTGACGGTCCTCGCGCCGTTCCAGACGGTTTTCCCGCCGGTCTTGGCGGTTCTCCGTCGCGGCTTGCGTGGCCGGAGGATTAGGCGCGGTCTCGGCGGATTCCTGCCGATCCTCTCTGCGTTCCTGGCGCTCCTCGCGCCGTTCCTGCCGCGGAGGAGCAGGGGCCGGCGCGGGCTCGGCCGCGCGCGCGGCCTCGGTTTCCGCGCGGCGCGCGGCGCGGACATCCTCTCGGCTGCGGAACAGCGGCGCGTCCTGAGCCGATGCCGTGAGCGGCGCGACGGCCGGCACGACAAAGGCCGAGATGGCGGCCGCGAACATGAGTGAGCGTTTCATTCTCGTCTTCCCCGCACGCCCTGTCGGGCGGCTCGTGATCAAGATCGCGCCAGACGCATGAACCATGGCTGAACGAACGGCGTGCCCGGATTAATCTTCTGACATGAATAACGCGTCGAAAACTGGAGGCTGCGAGGCGTTTCCAAGGCCGGGCGCGCTGTCCTGATAGGCGTTGTTCAGGACGCCCACAATTAGGCCGGTGGCGGCGGCGATCAGTACGATATCTCCGCCAGCGTGAACGTAGCGATAGCCGCGCGGCGCCGGCCTCAAATTGTAGGCGTGGGGGTCCCGCACAGAGTAGCTACGATAACCGTGCGGTAAATAGCCGCCGCGCTGCCATCTGAAGTCCTGGAAACGCGGCTCGACCCGGTAGTAGCCGTAGCTGGGGGCGTACCAGTAGCCGTTGCGGGCACCACGATAGTCGCGGAAGTCATCGCGGCCGCGCCACCAGTCGCGATTGTTGTGATCCCGGCGCTGCTCACGGCGGAAGTCCTGCCGGTCGTCGCGACGACCGGCGCGATAGTCCTGGCTGTCGTTGCGACGAGCCTGGCGATCCTCGCGGCTCCGGGCCTCGGCGGGCAGCGGGGCGGCGGTGGTGGTCAGCGCCAGTCCGACCACGGCGGCCTTGGTGAAGCGGTTCATGGTCCTTACTCCATTCTCGGGCGCATCAGGGAAAGCTGGTCCACGCGTCAATCATGAGGCGACTTTCGGCAACCGCGATGAACTGTGCCTGACACCACTGTCAGAAAAGCCGCGCCGCCGGTTGCGGGGGGTGGATCGCGCGCCCACGTCAGCATCTCATCGCAGGACACCCCCATGATCCGCCCGATCGCGCTTTGGTACTGGCCCACCCCCAACGGCTGGAAAGTCTCCATCGCGCTGGAGGAGATGGGTTTGCCCTATGAGATGAAGCCCGTGAATATCGGGCGCGGGGAGCAGTTCACGCCCGAGTTTCAGGCCATAAGCCCGAACGGGCGCATGCCCGCCATCGTCGATCCGGACGGACCGGACGGAAAGCCGCTGTCGATCTTCGAGTCCGGGGCCATCCTGCAATACCTGGGCACGAAGGCCGGCCGCTTCTATCCACAGGACCCGCGCGGCAAGGCCGAGGTCGATCAATGGCTGTTCTGGCAGGTCGGAGGACTGGGACCGATGGCGGGTCAGACGCATCATTTCCGCCAGTACGCCCCCGCCCTGATCAAGGATCAGCGCCAGATCGCCTATGGCGTCCGCCGCTACACCGACGAAACGCACCGGCTTTACGGCGTTCTGGACCGAAGACTGGCCGACCGTGACTTTTTGGCCGGCGATTATTCCATCGCCGACATGGCCAGCTGGCCGTGGATCCTGCCCGAGCATCAAGGACAGACGCTGGATGAGTTTCCCCATCTCGCCGCCTGGATGAAGCGGCTCGGCGAGCGCCCCGGCGTCATCGCCGGACGGGCGCTGGGCGAGGCCCTGCGGCGAAATCTGGCGTCTTCTGACAAGTCGGCCGACGCGGCGCGCAAGGTCCTGTTCGGGCAGCGGGCGCGGTGACGCTTCGTTAGGCCGTATTACTTAGAGATTTACGAGAGATTTCAGAGGTCTGAATCGTTTTAGATGTATTCATTTTGCTTTACTGAAAAGTTTGGTGACCCGTGTCACTGTTAACTTTAACTTCAAACCGCGGGTATTTTATCGCTGTCAGAGGGCAGGGCCAGAACGGCTCCGAACCTGGGAGATACGGTGATGAACGCGCAAGAAATGGCGCCGGCCGTCGATCCGGAGCAGGGCCTTCCCCTGCCGACCGCCGACATGAGCGGCGATGACCTGTTCCGACTGGGTATGATGTATTCGACGGGCCAGAGTGGTTGCCCGATAGACCGAGTCTCGGCCCATATGATCTTCAACCTCGCCGCCATGAAGGGCAGCATCGAAGCGCGCGTCTATCGCCGCGAGATGAGCCAGGAGATGGAGCAGGACGAGATCGCCGAGGCCCAGAAGGCCGCGCGCCGCTGGATCGACGCGGGCGTGGTGTCGTTGGCGGCTTAGGCCGCTCGCAATATTCTTTTTTGGGCCGCAGTCAGACGGTTGCGCCTCTCGACGCCACGCGCCGCCCTCTGGGCAGACCCGACGCGGCCGGCTGTCTTGCCGATTATCCGGGCTCATGTAGCGAGTTGCTCGCGACAGCGCTCCCAAAAGATTCTGGTTCCGACCGCCGATGGCGTGGCGGAAGCCGACGGGCCGGGCGTTGCGGAACAGTGTCACGAAATTGGCCACCTCGCCCAGGGTCGAGCTCGGCACGAAGATGATGTCGCCCCGTCCAAGCGCCGCAACACCCGTCTCCTGCTCGCGCAGTATCCCGATGATCTGCACCAGTCTGGCGTGTTCGCCGGCCTTCAATCCGTGAGACGTAATCGAGTCATTCTATCCGTCCTTGCGAGGGGCGGACTCCAGCTGTTCCTGGAGGAGTTTCGGGGGTTCACGTCACTGCACACGGATTGCATTGACCGCAGTGCATATCCAGTTCAGTCGAATGGGTGTCGTTCGGGGGCGCTCGCATCCTCTATTGTGAGGGGTTCTCTGCTTGAGGGTCGCGACTCTCGTGCATATTATCGCTGGCCTGGTGGAGCGATCGTGGCTCTGTTCTTCCTCAGAGCGATCAATGGATCGAACGCATGAGTGGAATTACTCTTGACATGAGTTCCCGGCCAAGCGGCTGGGAATGGTCCCTTCGTAGCGGGCCCGCCACGATTGCGTCCGGAAACTCGCCCACTGGGAACGAAGCCATCGCAACGGCACGTATTGTGCTCGATGACATCCTTGACGCAGGACTGGAGGCGGAGATTTGTAGCCCGTTCTCGGCGCGGAGTTTGCTGCGCGGGATGCGGCCGTCTTTGATCGGCGAGGCAGCGCGGTCCTGACGGCGTCGCTGCACGTCGTCAGAAGTTTGAGACTGGCCGGTTTCCGTCAGGATCGCCCGATCGCTATTTTGTCACGTTAACGGTGGCCTGTCCAAACCCGTTGCGCCCGTCCGCGCGCTCCGCTATCCACGCCGCCTGCCGGAGACGTGGCCGAGTGGCTTAAGGCAACGGTTTGCTAAATCGTCGTACCCTGTAAGGGGTACCCAGGGTTCGAATCCCTGCGTCTCCGCCATCCTGCTTCGCGCGTCGGGCCATAAGCCGAACTTTCTCGCCCGACATCGCCCTTGTTGACCCAAGGTGATCTTGGCAGCCGCCGTCGCGGGGTCTAGGTCGTTGGCTCAACCTTCCGTCAGGAGAGACCCCCATGGCCGATCTGGCTCAAGTCACCGAACAAATCCGCGGCGCCGTGGGCGACGACTCCGGTCTGGGCAAGACCGTGAAGCTCGACCTGGGCGACGTCGGCGTGATCTATATCGACGGCGCTGCGGTCCCCAACACGGTCACCAACGAAGACAAGCCGGCCGACGCCACCGTCTCGATGTCGTGGGATGACTTTATGGCTCTGTCTGACGGTCAACTGGACCCGATGATGGCCTTCATGCAGGGCAAGCTGAAGATCGCGGGCGACATGATGATCGCCCAGAAGCTGGCCCCGCTGCTGAAGCGCTGAGACGCGGCGGCGAGAACAGACTCTTCATGGCGCGGCTCCGATGGGGCCGCGCCGTTTTCCTATCGGAGGACGACCATGGAATTCCAGCACAGCGAACACGCCCGGCATTGGCAGGAGCGGGTCAGCCGCTTCCTCGAAGCCCGGGTCATGCCGCGCGCGGCGGAATACTGGAGTCAGGTCCATACCGACGCGACCCGCCAGCCCGCGGTCATGGAGGAACTCAAGGCCGAGGCGCGCGATGCCGGACTGTGGAACATGTTCCTGCCGGGCGAGCACGGCGCAGGGCTGACCAATCTGGAGTACGCGCCGCTGGCCGAGGCGATGGGCCGGGCCGGCCTGTGGACGCCGGAGGTGTTCAACTGCAACGCCCCCGACACCGGAAACATGGAAGTCCTCCATATGTACGGGAACGGCGAGCAGCAGGCGCGCTGGTTAAAGCCGCTGATGGCCGGCGAGATCCGCTCGGCCTTCCTGATGACCGAGCCGGAGGTGGCGTCGTCGGACGCGACCAACATCCAGACCCGCATAGAGCGCGACGGCGACCATTACGTCGTCAACGGCCGCAAATGGTGGTCGACCAACATGGCCCACCCCAACGTCGCCATCGCCATCGTCATGGGCAAGACCGACACGGGTGCCGCGACACATCAGCAGCAGTCGCAAATCCTCGTTCCCACGGATGCGCCCGGCTTCCGCATTGAGCGGATGCTGACGGTGTTCGGCTATGACGAACGGCCCATTGGTCATGCCGAAGTTGTGCTGGAAAACGTCCGCGTCCCGGTCGAGAATCTGATCGCGGGCGAGGGGCGGGGCTTCGAGATCGCGCAAGGGCGCCTCGGCCCGGGCCGCATCCACCACTGCATGCGCGTGATCGGGGCGGCGGAGCGGGCGCTGGAGTTGATGTGCGAACGGCTGCTGACCCGAACCGCCTTCAAAAAGAAGATCGCCGAGCATTCGGTCTGGGAACAGCGCGTCGCCGACGCCCGGACCAACATCGAGATGTGTCGGCTGATGGTGTTGAAGGCCGCCTGGATGATCGATCAGGCCGGAGCCAAGAATGCCAAGTCCGAGATTGCCCAAATCAAGGTGGCCGCGCCGCGCATGGCGCTGCAGATCATCGACGACGCCATCCAGGCCTTCGGCGGCGCCGGCGTTTCGGCCGACACCCCGCTGGCGGAAATGTACGCCACGGTGCGGACCCTGCGGATCGCCGACGGCCCCGACGAGGTTCACAACCGCACCATCGCGCGGCTTGAATACGCCAAACACGGCGGTCGCGGCGGTTAGGTCCCGGGGAAGGCGGTTTCGCCGCTCTGCTCAGCCGCTTGCATTGCGCGCAGGGGCAATCCCGTTTACCGATCAACGATCACCGAATGGGGAAACACGATGAACAGAGGTTTTGTCTTCGCCGTCGTGCTGGTCGCGACGGGTCTTCTGACGCCGACAATGGTTACGGCATCCGAGCCGGCCAGCGTCGTCCAAGCTTCTCCCAACCAGGTGGTCGTGGAAAGACTTTACCGCGCCTTCGCTGCAGGCGATGGCGCGACTATCGCTACCATTCTGTCGTCGGACCTGGTCTGGTTCGAGGCCGAGAACCACCCGTACGCCGACCTTAATCCGTACAACGGGCCGGCCGCGGTGGTCGAAGGCGTGTTCGGTCGCATCGGCGCGGCCTTCCCCGACTTCGTCGTGACCCCGACAACTTACCTGTCGAGCGGGGACACGGTCGCGGCGCAGGGGCGCTACACCGCTACAAACATCGCCACGGGCGAAACAATGGACGCCCAGTTCGTGCACTTCTTCACCGTGCGGGACGGTCGCATCACCGGCTTCCAGCAATACACGGACACCGCCCAGTGGATCGACGTAGTGACACCGGACTGAGCCTCAGCCAGCGTCCCGCCAGAGTTTCAGAGCCTCGAGCGCCCGCAGGCTCATTAGCCGCTTCTTGGCGCGGCCGCGTTCCTTGAGAGGAATCTTGACGCCCGTCTCATCGACCTTGGGCGCTTCCAGCGGCGGCAGCAGGCCGTAGTTGATGTTCATCGGCTGGAATTTGGAGATGCCGCCGGGGCCTTCGAGGTGGCCGCCGGTGATATGTTCGACCAGGGCTCCCATGGCGGTGTGGACGGGTGGCGCCTCCAGGCGCCGCCCCAGCCGTTCGGCGGCGGCGAGGCGGCCGGTCAGCAGGCCCATGGCGGCGCTCTCGACATAGCCCTCGACGCCGGTGACCTGACCGGCGAAGCGCAGACGCGGCATGACCTTGAGGCGCAAGCTTCGGTCCAGCAGCTTGGGGCTGTTCAGGAAGGTGTTGCGGTGCAGGCCTCCCAGGCGCGCGAACTGGGCGTCGTGCAGGCCCGGGATCATGCGGAAGATCTCGGCCTGGGCACCATGTTTGAGTTTGGTCTGGAAGCCAACGATGTTGAACAATGTGCCGAGCGCATTGTCCTGCCGCAGCTGGACGATGGCGTGGGCCTTGACCTGCGGGTCGCGCGGATTGGTCAGGCCGACGGGCTTCATCGGGCCGTGGCGCAGGGTTTGGCGGCCGCGTTCGGCCATGACCTCGATGGGCAGGCAGCCGTCGAAATAAGGGACGTTCTCCCACTCCTTGAACTCGGCCTTGGGTCCGTCCAGCAGGGCGTCGATGAAGGCCTCATACTGGGCCTTGTCCATCGGGCAGTTGACGTAGGCGGCGGCGTCTCCGCCCGGGCCTTCCTTGTCGTAGCGCGACTGGCGCCAGGCGATGTCGAAATCGATGGTTTCGGCGTGGACGATGGGGGCGATGGCGTCGAAGAAGCTGAGCGCATCCTCGCCCGTCAGGTCGAGGATTGCGGCGGCCAGGGCCGGGGAAGTCAGGGGGCCGGTGGCGACGATGACATTGTCCCAGTCTTCCGGCGGCAGTCCCGCAATCTCCTCGCGCACGATGGTGATCAGGGGGTGGGCTTCGAGTTTCGCTGTCACGGCCTGCGAGAAGCCATCTCTATCGACCGCCAAGGCCCCGCCGGCGGGCACCTGATGGGCGTCGCCGCAGCTCATGATGATGGAATCGAGCGCCCGCATCTCGGCGTGCAGCAGGCCGACGGCATTGTGCTCCCAGTCGTCGGAGCGGAACGAGTTGGAGCATACCAGCTCGGCCAGACCGTCGGTGTGGTGGGCGTCGGTCTTCACCCCCGGGACGCCGCGCATCTCGTGCAGGACCACGGGCACCCCGGCCGAGGCGATCTGCCAGGCGGCTTCCGAGCCCGCGAGGCCGCCGCCGATGATGTGGATGGGGTTGAGCGCGGATGGGTTCATCCGCGGGGTTCTAGACGCTCGTGCCTCTCGCGCCAGTGCTTTAGCGACGCGTCTGGCAGGAACGGTGCCTCGTCGTGCCCGGCCCCATGTCCGCCAGGCGCTGTCGGTGGCACCGTCATGGCGGCCGGCGGCATTGGGGAAACGTCGGCCCACAGGCCGCCCTGCTCGTGGTATTTTACCGCGATGTCGTCGCGACAAAGGTTGCGGCCGCGCCTGTCTCGGAGGCATGAACGCGGTCTGAGTATCGCCGGAGCCGCCCCATGACCGTTTCAGCCACCGCCGCAGCCTTCGAAGGCTTCCGCGTTACGCGACAGCACCCTGTTGCCGTCATGGTCTGGGCGGTGGTCTGGTTGGTCGGCCTGATCGTCATGATGGCCGCGAGCTTGCCGTTCCTGGCGCCGTACATAGGAGAGATCATCGCCACCGGCGGCGATCCAGATGCCCTGTCCGTAGCAGCGGCCTCCAGCATCCAGCGGGCTGGCCTGACCTTCATTCCGGTCGCGTTGGTGTTACAGGGGCTACTTTCGCCGGCGGTTTACCGCGCCGTTCTTTGCCCGGATGAAAAGCGAAACGCGTTCCTTCGCCTCGGTGCCGACGAGGGCCGTGTCCTGGTCGTCGCCCTGGTGGCCGGTGGCGTGTCGTTCGCTCTGAATCTGGGAGGGATGTGGCTTGAAAGTTGGGCGATGCAGACGATGGGGCTGGTCGCGCAGCTTTTTGTCTCGCTGGTCGTCTTCATCGTTCTCGTGATCGTCGGCGTCCGTCTCTCATTGATCGCGCCGATGACGTTCATGAAGCGGCGGTTGGCGTTCAGGGAGGGATGGAGCGCTTCAGGAAAACTGTTCTGGCCTCTCTTGGGCATCTCCGTGCTGGCGCTGGCCATGGCCGCCGTGGTCGGTATGCTTCTGCTCGTCATCGCCCTGCCGTTGCAGGCGGCTAG
>NZ_JBDNHO010000017.1:0-18905 GCF_041688735.1 Brevundimonas sp. | reverse complement strand
CAGCGCGCGGCGAGCAGGCGGTCGGCATCCATCACCGACCACAAGGACCCCCGGAGTCTCCATCCCCCGGGCTTCTTCGCTCGACCACAGCCCGCCGACATCGAGGCGTTGGATCCGACGCCCTCCCCACCGACGGGATGACGGAGAGTCTGGCACGGGTCTCCGCCAAGGCGGGCTGGTGACGCTGAGGTTTTTGAAGGGCTAGGAAAATCAGGGAGTTGGCTGCGCGGAATGTGATGATGATCGGCGGATTGTCAGCAGAGCGACGCGGGTTTCCGGTCTCTGCCCTGTTCGCTCCGCGAACGGGGAGGAGACGTGAGGCGGCGAACCTGTTCCGCCCGAAATGACGAAAGCGGGTTGGGCTATCTGCGCGAATTTCCATTCACGATGGAAGCGGCTGCGCCTACCCCGCGATCATGCCGAAGTCCGCGACCCGGCCCATGACGGCGCGGACCTGGCCCAGCAGTTTCAGGCGGTTGTCGCGTTCCTTTTCCACGTCGGAATTGACCATCACCCCGGTGAAAAAGGCGTCCACCGGCGCGCGCAGCGCCGCCAGCGCGCGCATGGCGGCGGCGAAGTCCTCGGTGTCCAGCGCAACGTCCACCGCGGTTGCGGCGGCGGCGGCGGCGAAGGCCAGGGTGGTTTCCTCTTTGGGTTGGCCCGGCAGACCGGTGCGGACCATGCCCTGCGGCAGCGGCCCCTTCTTCTCCTCGGCCTTGAGGATGTTGGACGCCCGCTTGTACCCTGCCAGCAGATTGGCCCCGTCGTCGGTGGCGAGGAAGGTGCCGAGCGCCTCGACCCGACGGACGATGCGGACGAGGTCGTCGTCACCGAGAGCGAAGACGGCGTCGACGAGATCGTGGCGCTTGCCTTGATCCCGGAGGAGGACCTTCAGGCGGTCGGCGAAGAAGGCGAGGATCTGTTCGGGAGACGTATGCGCGGTCACAGCATACACCACGCCGTCGCTGCCATACATGGCGCTAACCCACGGCATCCCCGAAACTTCGGGACGCGCGTTGAGCTTCACCCAGTCAGAGGCGTCTTTGACAGCGTACCCGTGAAGGACTCTATCTTCCGCATAGAATTCGGCCAACCAGTCCTGAATCTGGGCTTGGAAATCGCCAAACCGAATCTCGTTCTCGAGGATCAAACGTATGATGCCCAACGCCGCCCGCCTCAGCGCGAACGGGTCCTTCGAGCCGGTCGGCTTTTCGTCGATGGCGAAGAAGCCGACCAGGGTGTCGAGCTTGTCGGCCAGGGCGACGGCCACCGTCAGCGGGGCGGTCGGGACGGTGTCGGCGGGGCCCTGCGGCTTGTAGTGGTCACGGACGGCGTCGGCGATGGCGTCCCGATAGCCCCCCTCCCCCGCTTCGCGGGTACTCCCCCCGGCGGGGGGAGACTGGGTGCGGGAATGTCCCCCCACCGGGGGGACCGAAGCCGGCGCAGCCGGGTTCGAGGGGGGCATGGCGCGCACATAGTAGCCGCCCATCACCCCCTGAAGTTCCGGGAACTCCCCGACCATGGCCGAGGCCAGATCGGCCTTGGCCAGACGCGCGGCGGTTTCGGCCTGATCCGGGTCGGCCCCGACCAAGGGGGCGATCTCGCGGGCCAGGGCGGCGATGCGGTCGACCCGGTCGGCCAGCGTCCCCAGTTTGGCGTGGAAGGTCACGCCTTCCAGCTTTTTCGACCAGACGTCGAAGCCGGTCTTCAGGTCCTCGTCCCAGAAGAAGCGGGCGTCATCCAGACGGGCGGACAGGACGCGGCTGTTGCCGGCCGACAGCGCCTTGCCGCCGTCGGTCGCCTCGATATTGGCGACCACGACGAAATGGGGTGCGAGGGTGTGGGGTGCGGCCCTGCCCCCCTCCCCCGCTTCGCGGGTACTCCCCCCGGAGGGGGGAGACTGGCGCACGGCGAAATATTTCTGGTGCACCTTCATCGACAGCCGGATGACCTCCGGCGGCAGGGTCAGGAACCGCGGGTCCATATCGCCCAGGATCGGCGTCGGCCATTCGGCCAGCCCCGCCACCTCGTCCAGCAGGCCGTCATCATCGACCAGCGCGAGGCCTTTGGCGGCGCAGACGGCGTTGGCCGCCTCCAGTATCCTCAGCTTGCGGTCGGCGACGTCCAGCAGGACGAATTCGCTCTCCAGCCTGCGTCGGTAGTCGTCGAAATCCCTGACCGCGAACGGTCGGCCAGAGCCGAGGAAACGGTGCCCCTCGGTGATCGCTTCCGCCGGGATGTCGTCGATCTCGAACCGGACCACCTTGCCGTCGAACAGGGCGAGAATCCGCTTCAGCGGCCGCACCCAGCGCAGGCTGCCTGAATCTTGCGAATTGGCACCCCAGCGCATCGACTTGGGCCACGGGAAGCCGCGGACGATCTGTTCGACCATGTCGGCGATCAGTTCGGGCGTCGGCTGGCCCGGCTCGTGGATGACGGCGTGGAAGAAGCCGTCGCGCTCGGTCAGGTCGGCGCGGGCGAGGCCGGTCTTGCGCAGGAAGCCTTCCAGCGCCTGTTCGGGCGCGGTGGCGCGGGGTCCGCGGACATCTTCCTCGCGGTTCGGCGTGGCCGTCGGCAGGCCCTCGACCACGAGCGTCAGCCGCCGCGGCCCGGCGAAGGTCGTCAGCGCCTCATACGTCAGCCCGGCCGCCTTGAGCTGCTCGGCCGCCATGCGCTCGAGGTCGCGCGCGGCCCCCTGCTGCATGCGGGCGGGGATTTCTTCGGAGAAGAGTTCGAGGAGAAGTTGGGGCATCAGGCGCGTCCCCTTTCCTGCTCGACCCACTCCGTCGCGCAGGCCTTGCAGAGGTCGCGGATGCGGCCGATGTAGCTCTGGCGTTCGGCCACCGCGATCGCCCCCCGGGCGTCCATCAGGTTGAACAGGTGCGACGCCTTCAGCACCTGGTCATAGGCCGGCAGGACCAGCGCCCGACCCTGCGGCCCCTTCATGGCGAGGAAGCGCGTCACCTCGGCCACCATGTCCTCGAACCGGCGCTTCAGCCCGTCGACGTCATAGCCGTGAAAATTGGCCTCGGACTGCTGGCGCTCGTTTTCGAGGAAGACCTCGCCATAGGTCAGGCCCTCTTTCGTGAACTTCAGATCATAGACGTTGTCGACACCCTGGACGTACATGGCCAGCCGCTCCAGCCCGTAGGTCAACTCGCCCGAGACAACGTCGACCTCGATGCCGCCGACGCCCTGGAAATAGGTGAACTGGGTCACCTCCATGCCGTCGCACCAGACCTCCCAGCCAAGACCCCAGGCCCCGACGGTGGGGTTTTCCCAGTCGTCCTCGACGAAGCGGATGTCGTGCAGTTTGGGATCGATCCCGATCGCCGCCAGCGAGCCCAGATACAGCGCCTGAAGGTCGTCCGGGTTCGGTTTCAGGATCACTTGATACTGGTAATAGTGCTGTAATCTATTGGGATTTTCGCCGTACCGGCCATCGCCGGGGCGGCGCGAGGGCTGGACATAGGCGGCCTTCCACGGGCGAGGACCCAGCGCGCGCAGAACGGTGGCCGGATGCAGGGTGCCCGCGCCGACCTCGATGTCATAGGGCTGCAGGATCGCGCAGCCCTGATCGCCCCAGTATTTATGGAGCGTCAGGATGAGGTCCTGGAAGGCGAGCGGTTCGGTCATTTGGGTGGTCGCAGTCGGCTGTTCGCAGTCGCAAAAATGAGAAGCGCGGACCCTAGACCACTTTTGCTTCAGGTCGAATCGACCTGAATCCAAAAAATGGTCCAGAATCATGCCGGAGCGAAATCTGAGCCTTGATGGACTATGTCCATCAAGGCTCAGATTTCGCTCTAGACCGGACCGCTCTCGCGGAAGAGGCCCTATGCCTCCGCTCATCCCCGCGAAAGCGGGGACCCAGGTCTTTGGGCGATGCAGCGGGGCTGAGGGCTCAGCCGCCTCGGCGGTGGGAGCGGACAGGGCGTGGGGCCGGGCGCGGTCCGCTTGCGGGACCTTGGCCAGGACGGCTTCGAACGCGACGATCTGGTGGGGCGTGAGCGTTTACCGGACACACCCGTTGGCCGACAGCTAAGGCCCGTCGCATGGAAAAGGCGGCGAACCGCAAGGTCCGCCGCCTTTCGTGATCGAAACCTCAGCCTGCGTTCAGGCTTGGGGTTCGCTCTTCGGCTCTTCGGCCTCGCCCGGCTTGACGTCGACCTGACCGTCGGTCGGATTCGGGACCGGCGGCGCGGCCGTGGTCGTCGTGGTGACGGCCTGCTCGCCCGAGGGGGCCGTGGTGGTGGCGGCGGCCGGAGGCGTCACGCCTTCCTCATCCCCCATTGAGGCACCGGACTGGGCCGGGTTCAGGATCTTGTCGATCGGGAAGACGGCGCCGTTGCCGGCGTCGATCTCGGCCGAAGCCATGGCCTCATCGACCTTGATGCCCTCGCCGGAACCGTCGATCTGGACCTTGACGCCACCGGCGGTCTCTACGGCACCAGCCGCGCCGGTGATCTGGGCGGTCGTCACGTCGGAGACGATCACATGATAAAGCAGCAGGTTACGCAGCTCCTGGGCATTGGCGGGGTCCATCAGACGCATGCGCTCGGCTTCCGGTACGGCGGCGAAGGCCGCGTCGGTCGGGGCGAACACGGTGATGGCCGGGCGCGAGGCCAGCGTTTCAGTCAGCTGCGCCTGGTCGAGCGCGGCCAGCAGGGTGGTGAACTCACCGCGTTCCTTGAGCACGTCGATTACGGAGTTGGCTACGGCCGGTGTGGCGACAGCGGCGTCGGCGGCAGCCTCGGCCTGAGCGGTGACGGGCGGGGTGGGGGTCTGGACGGGTGCCATGGGCGGCGTCTGCACCGGTGAGGTCATCGGGGCCTCGTCGACCGGAGCCGTCCGGGTGTCCTGGGCGAAGGCAGCGGGCGCGGCGGCCAACAGGGCGGTCGCGGCGGCGGCGGTCATCAGTCGAATGCGAAACATGAGCGTATCCCTTTTTCTGCAATGAGCGGCCACAGTATCTTTAACCCGCGGCCGGAGAACTGGAGGAAGTCGCAACAATAAAGTGGTTGCCGTCTTCCGAGTCCCATATTGGCAACTCAGCACGATATTACAGGGCTTAACTCAAGGTGATCTCGTGACCATTCGACTGTATTTGGCACAATAGTGACGATATGCGGCCACATTGCTGAAGCTTTGCCGCTCAGCTCAACGTCGTCGAGCGCACCCACCATTCCGGCCGCGCACCCTGGACCAGACGGGCCGCGCGGTTGGTGTCGTCGGCGGTGTCGAACAGGGCGAAGACGGTCGCGCCCGATCCCGACATGCGCGTCAACCGGGCGCCCGGCAGGCCGCTCAGCATGGCGAGCACCTCGCCGACGGCGGGCGCGCGCGCCACGGCGGGCAACTCGAGGTCGTTACGTTGGGCCGTCAGCCAGTCGATCACGGTTGAGGGGCTCCAGTCGCGCGGCTCCGCCGGCCGATCCGCCGTGGCGGCAGGCCCGGCGTCATAGGCGCGATAGACGTCGCCGGTCAGGGACGGCACCCGGGGATTGACCAGCAGGGCGGGCAGCGGCGGCAGGCGCGGCTCGGGCGTCAGCACGTCCCCGCGCCCCTCGGCCCAGGCGGCGCGGGCGAACAGACACAAGGGCCCGTCGGATCCCAGCCGTCCGGCCATCGCGGCCAGGGCGGCGTCGTCCAGATCGAGCCCCAGCAGATCGCGGACCAATTTCAACGCGGCGCCAGCGTCTGACGATCCGCCCCCCAGGCCGGCGGCTATGGGCAGCCGCTTGTCCAGATGGACGGATACGGGCGGATCGCCCACCCCCGCGACCTCGCCCAGCGCCCGCAAGGCGCGCAGGATCAGATTGTCGGCGCCGTCTTCGAGCGCGGCCGCAAACGGACCTTCGACGGTCAGTGACAGACGATCGGAGCGTTCAACGCGGACGCTGTCGCCAACGTCGGCGAAGGCGGCCAGACTGGCCAGCGGGTGAAAGCCGCCGTCGTCGACCGGTCCCACGTGCAGGAACAGATTGACCTTGGCGGGCGCGAGGGCCGTGCGCGGGGCCATGCCTCAGGGCTGGCTGCCGGCGACGAAGGCGACATCCGTCAGACCGCGCATCAGCTTCAGCTCCGCCTCGGTACGCCGTTCGGGATCGGGGTCAAGCGTCAGGACCCGGCTCCACTGCCACCCCGCCTCCCGCCGACGGCCGACCTGCCAGTAGGCGTCGCCCAGATGATCATTGATCTCGGCGTTGGCCGGCTCCTTGGCCACGGCCTGCTCAAGGGTCTCGACGGCTTCGGTGTAGAGCCCGCGGCGATACTGCGACCAGCCCAGCGAGTCCTGGATGTTGCCGTTGCGCGGATCGGCGGCGAAGGCCCGGGCGATCATCTCGGCCCCCTGTTCCACACGCCGACCACTGTCGACCCACAGATAGCCCAAGTGGTTCAGCAGGACGGGATTGCCGGGCGCTGCCTGCAAGGCGGTCCAAAGTTCGGCCTCCGCTTCGTCGAGGCGTCCCAGCGCTTCCAGGGCCGCGCCCTTCAGGAATCGGACTTCAATGGACTGATACGCGTTCAGCGACGGGCGGTTCAGCACGTTCAAGCCCTCGTCATACCGCTTCAGCGCCAGCAGCTGTCCGGCCAGGCGTAGAGAAACAGCCGGTTGATCCGGGAAGGCGACGTCAGCCCGGCGAAGCGCCTCCAGCGCCTGGTCGGGGCGGTCCGTATCGGCGAGCAAACTCGCAAGGCCCATTTGGGCCGAGGCATAGTGGATCGGGTTGTCGACGCCGACCTCTTGAAAAGCCGCCAAGGCCGCCTCCGACTGCGCCACCCGCGCCAGGCTTTGCCCCAATCGCAAGTCGCGAGCGTCATCATTGTCAAGCGCGCTGGCCAGATGAAGCATCATGATCGACAGTTCGCTGTAGAATCGAGATGCTCCATCCTCGCTTGAACGCTCAAACTGAATGGCGGCGTCCGACGCTTCCAGCGCCGCGAAATCCAGAGCATCGGCGACAATCTGCTGGAGGGTCGGAAGAAGAGGCGCACGCTCGCCCCTGATCAAACGCTCAAGCGCGACGACAGCGCTCGCATCGGCCCCGGGCCCATCAAGCGCGGCGCGATAGGCTTGTGCAGCGGCATCGCGACGACCACGCCGCTCCAGGAAGGCACCGTAGTCTACCCGGAACAGGCGCGCGCCGTCGGGTATGGCCATAAGCGCCTTGTACTCAACCTCGGCCTCATCATGACGGCGACGCGCTTCAAGGAGTTGCGCGCGCTGATGGCGCAACACCAGCCCGGCGGGATCGCCCGCCACAGCCTGTACCGGTGCCAGCGCCGCGTCCCAGTCGCCCGCCGCCGAGGCGGTGGCGGGGAGCAGATAGCGCCCGATCGCCCCGTACGGGTCAGAAAAGGGCTGGCCCCGCAAATCGGCCAAAGCCCGCTTTGCGTCGTTCAGCTTCAGCGACTGGACGATGCGGAAAAAGCGCGCGATGTCCGCCAACAGCGGCGTGTCCTGCGCCATGGGGGCCAGCCGGACCACCGCGTCGACGTCGCCCGAGAACAGGGCGGCGCGGAAGGTCTCGTCGGCGACGACCGGCTGTTCAGGCGTCAGGGCGTGGGTCCGGGTCAACAGGTCCGCAGCGAGCGCCCGTTCGCCGCGCATCGCCGCGAGCCTTCCGGACAGATACAGGCCATAGGCGGACTGGCCGCTGGCGTCGAACGGCACCGGCGACCAGACCTCGGGAATTGGGGGAGCGGTCGCTTCTGCGTCGCCGGCGAACGCCGGCTCACGGCCCTCGTCGGTGGGCACAATCAGCGGGGACAGGACTTCGATCGGCGGGATCACCTCGACAGGCGGCACGGGTACGGCGGGCAGCGTCAACTCCTGCGCGGCCCCGGGAAGGGCGAACGCGGCGACGCCGGCGATCAGGATCAGGCGGAGAGGGATCAGGCGCATGGCACGACCCTTCCCCGTTTATGCGGCCACGACAAGGCCACTCGCCCGTCGCTCGTCACATATTCGGATAGTTGGGTCCGCCGCCGCCCTCGGGCGTGGTCCAGACGATGTTCTGCGAGGGGTCCTTGATGTCGCAGGTTTTGCAGTGGACGCAGTTCTGGGCGTTGATCTGGAAGCGCGGATTGGCCCCCGACTCGTCATACAGCACCTCATACACGTTCGCCGGGCAATAGAGCCGCGCGGGTTCGCCATATTTGGGCAGGTTCACGAGGATCGGGATCGACGGATCCAGCAGCTTCAGATGCCCGGGCTGCTCTTCGGCGTGATTGGTGTTGGAGACGAAGACGCTGGAAAGTTTGTCGAACGACAACTTTCCGTCCGGCTTGGGATAGGCGATCGGCTTGTGCTTGTCGGCAGTCTCGGTCGAGGCCGCGTCGGTCTTGCCGTGCTTCATGGTGCCGAACAGGGAGAAGCCGCCGAACAGGGTCCCGAACCACATATCAAACAGGCCCAGGGCGCCGCCCAGCGTCGTGCCGAACTTCGAGAGCAAGGGCTTGGCGTTCCGCACACCGCGCAGTTCCTTGTAGACCCAACTCTTCTCAAAGGCCGTCTGGTATTCGACCAGCTCGTCGCCCGAGCGCCCGGCCATGACCGCGTCAAAGGCGGCGTCGGCGGCCAGCATCCCGGTCTTCATGGCGTTGTGGCTGCCCTTGATGCGCGGCACGTTCACGAAACCGGCCGAACAGCCGATGAGGACGCCGCCGGGGAACGACAGCTTCGGCACCGACTGGAAACCGCCCTCGGTGATCGCCCGCGCGCCGTAGGATATCCGGGTCCCGCCCTCGAGGTGCTCGCTGATCGCCGGGTGGTGCTTGAAGCGCTGGAACTCGTCGAACGGCGACAGGAACGGGTTCTTGTAGTTCAGGTGCACGACATAGCCGATGGCCACGTAGCGGTCGCCGAAATGGTAAATGAAGCTGCCGCCGCCGGTGAACTCGTCAAGCGGCCAGCCGGTGGTGTGCTGCGCCAGACCGGGTTGGTGCCTGTCGGCCGGAACCTGCCACAGCTCTTTCAGGCCGATGCCGTACTTCTGCGGCTGGGCGTCCTCACACAGGTTGTGGCGGGCCATGATGGTCTTGGCCAGTGAGCCCCGCACGCCCTCGGCGATGAAGACGTATTTGCCATGCAGTTCGATACCGGGCTGGAAGTCGCCGGTCGGCTTGCCGTCGCGATCGATGCCGAAGACGCCGGCGACGACGCCCTTCACCCTGCCGCCCCCCGACTCCGGGGTTTCATCCCAGACCACATGGCTGGCGGCCATGCCGGGATAGACCTCGACGCCGAGGGCCTCGGCCTGCTCGCCCAGCCAACGTGCTACGTTGCCGAGCGAGGCTATGTAGCAGCCGTGATTATGCATCATCGGCGGCAGGGCAAACATCGGCAGGCTGACCTTACCCACGGGACCCAGAACCACGAACCGGTCCTTCGTGACCGGCGTCTCCAGCGGCGCGCCGCGTTCCTTCCAGTCGGGGAACAGTTCGTTCAGCGCCTTGGGGTCGATCACCGCGCCCGACAGGATGTGCCCACCGAGCTCGGCCGACTTCTCCAGCACGGCGACGGTGATCTCTTTCCCGTCCTTTTCGGCTCTTTGTTTCAGGCGGATGGCGGCGGAAAGGCCTGCGGGGCCGCCGCCGACGATGACGACATCATACGCCATGACCTCGCGCTCGACGCCCGTCAGGGCTTCGGCGAGGGGCAGCTTGTCGATCACCGCCTCCTGCCAGGCGTTGGCGGCGCCGCCCTCGATCACTTGTTCGGCCATGGGATTTTCCTCGCGCACTGTGGGGTCTCATCGGTGAAGCCTTATCAGAAGGTGACGCCGGAGCGGTCAAGGACTATCCCTGTGCGTTCTAATGACGCCACCCCTCGACACCGCCGCGACCGAAAGCCTGCTCGCCTTCTGGCGCGACGCGGGGGTCGACGCCTGCTTCGGCGACGCCCCTGTCGACCGCACCCATGTCGAGCCTCCACCGGCGCTCAAGGCCGTCGCGCGGGCCACGGCCTCGGTCGCGGTCACGCCAGACGCAGACGACGCCCTGGCCGACGCCCGACGGGTTTCCGCCGAAGCCGACACCCTGGAGGCTCTGGCTGCGGCCGTGTCCGGATTCCGGGGCTGTCCCCTGATCGGCATGGGCGCTCGCCAGGCGGTCTTCTCGCGCGGAAACCCCGAGGCACCCGTGATGATCATCGGCGAGGGCCCCGGCGCGGAAGAAGACGAGCTCGGCCAGCCCTTCGTCGGCAAGGCCGGGCGGTTACTGGACCGGATGCTGGTCGAAGCGGGGCTGGAGGGCCGGGTCTTCATCACCAACACCGTCTTCTGGCGCCCGCCGGGCAACCGCACGCCAACGGCGGCGGAACAGGCCGTCTGCGCCCCCTTCATCGAACGCGCCTTCGCCCTGCTGCGGCCGAAGGTCGTGCTGCTGCTCGGCGCGGCGGCGATCAAGTCAGTGCTGTCGACCGACGAAGGCATCATGCGACTGCGCGGACAATGGAAGGAATGGCGGCTGGCCGAGGGGGCGGTGTCAGCTCCCGCGATGCCCACGCTGCACCCGGCCTTCCTGCTGCGCCAGCCCATGGCCAAGCGGGAGGCCTGGGCCGACATGCTGTCGCTGTCGGTCCGGCTGGAAGAGATCGAGGGGGCGTTAACACACGGGACGCAAAACTGCCCCAAAAAGGGGTGAAAACTTGACATGGGTCAGGGGCGGTGGCGCTCTTGAGCCGTGACGACCGAACGAACAGCGCGAAACAAGATCGAGTCGGGTCGATCCTGTCGCCGCTCTCATGGGGGCCGCCTTCAGTGCCAGTATCTATTCGCCGCGCGATTCTCGCGCCGACGCTGGCATTCGCACTGTGCGCGTTCGCGGGCGGCGCCCATGCCGACGAGAACGACCGCCGGACGCCCAGCGCCCTGAGCGCCGCCGATCGTCTGAGCTATACCACGGCGTTCGACGCGCTTCGCCGCGGCGATCTGGACGCCGCCCGCGAGTCTGCCCGTCAGGCCAGCGACCGCGTCCTGCTGGGCCAGGTCGAGTTCGAGCGCTTGTTCCACGCCGATCACGCCGCCACCTATGAAGAGTTGGCGGCCTGGCTGGAGGAATACGCCGATCTGCCTCCCGCACCCCGCGCCTACAATCTGGCCCTGAACCGCCGGCCCGACGGCGCGCCCGAACCCAGACGCCCTTCCAGCGTCAGTGGACGCAGCTGGTCCAGCGTCGTCTCCGCCGGCGGCGGCGCGGCCGAGAACGACCCCACCAAGGCGGCGCGGATCGCGCTTAACGCCGACGACCTGACCGGCGCGGCGACGCTGGGCGAACAGATCGGCGACTGGTGGGTGGTCGGCCTGGCCCGGTATCGACTGGGCGAATTTGGTCGCGCGACCACAGCCTTCGAGCGCGTCCTGGACGATCCGACCGAGGACGGCTGGGTCCGTTCCGGTGCCGCCTTCTGGGCCGCGCGCTCGGCCGGGCGCTCCAGCCAGCAGGATCGGGTGCAGCCCCTGTTGCGTCGCGCCGCCGTCTGGCCAGCGACCTTCTACGGGCAGATCGCCTTGCGCCAACTGGGCGAGGACCCAACCATCGAGAACATGGGTCCGACCGCCTATCAACCGGTCGGGATGCGCGTCTCCTACACACCCTACGAGCCGATCGGCGTCGAGATGGCCGAACTGGAAGAATTCATCCGCGACAATCCGCAGGCCCGACGCTCCCTGGCCTATTCCGAAGTGGGACGCCGATCCGACGCCCTCGCCGAACTGCGCACCGGTTTCCGCTCGGCCGTGACCGAGCGCGGTCGCCAGATGTGGGCCGCCCTGGGTCGCGCCATGGGACCTCGCGTGACGGGCTCCAGCGACGACGTCCGTCGCATCGACGCCCACCGCTATCCCCAACCGGTCATTGAGCCGGAGGGCGGTTTCACCACCGAGCGCTCGCTGGTCTATGCCATCGCCCGCAAGGAAACCGACTTCAACGCCAACGCCCGTTCGCCCGTCGGTGCCTATGGCCTGATGCAGGTGATGCCGACGACAGCGGCCGAACTGTCAGGTGACCGGGGCTTCGTGAGCGAGCCAAGCCGGCTGTTACAGCCCGCCGTCAACGCCCGCCTGGGCCAGGCCTACGTCAACAAGGTGCTGGCCCTGCCGGCCATCAACGGCGACCTGCTGCGCGCGGCGGCCTCCTACAACGCCGGGCCGGGACCGATGGTCATGGCGGTGCGCAAGCTGGGCCAGGACGCTGATCCCCTGCTGCTGATCGAGACCATCGACGTGCCCCAGGCCCGCGAATACGTGGAGAAGGTCGTGGCGGCCTACTGGATCTACCAGCGCATGAACGGGCGTCCGCTGCACACGCTCGACGCGGTGGCGTCGGGCGCGAGGCTCATTCCGCTGGCTCTGGACTATGTTCCGCCTCCACCTCTGCCGACGACGCCGGTCGAGGTGGCTGCGGTGCTGCCCGCCGAGGGCTAGAGCGAAATCGGTCTTGATGGACGCAGTCCATCAAGGCTCAGATTTCGCTCCAGCATGATTCTGGACCATTTTTTGGATTCAGGTCGATTCGACCTGAAGCAAAAGTGGTCTAGAGGCCAGCCAGCAGCAGGGCCGGCATGCAGCAGGCGATGATGATCACCAAGCCATAGACCATCAGGCTTGGCCGGCGCGCGGCGGGGCTTTCAACGGGCATGGGCATGACGAACCTCGAACGCTTCTGCGTCTGGCGAGGCTTCAGAATACCGATGTTTGATTAAACGGATGTTGGGCTGCGCGGTTAACGCAACGCGTCCGCCGACCACTCCAGAAAGTCCGGCTGGGCGAGCAGGACGTCGCGATAGGCGGCGGCCGTCCCGTCGTCGCCGTGCGCGGCCAGATCGATCTGATAATGCCGGAAACGCGTGGCCACGGGCGTGAAGAAGGCGTCGGCGATCGACCAGTCGCCGAACAGATACTGTCCGCCCGCGCCGAAGCGCGCGCGCATGTCCGTCCACAGGGCGACGATACGCCGGATGTCGCGTTCGACCGCTTCGCCCGTGGGGGGCGGCGAGCGGTCCGGACCGACCATGGTGTGATCCGGCCCCATGCCGCAGTCGGTTCTGAGGGCCATGAAGCCGCCGTGCATCTCGCAGGCTGCCGACCGCGCCAGCCAGCGCGCGTGGGCGTCGGCGGGCCACAGCCGCGCCTCGGGCCAGCGCTCGGCGCACCAGACCGAGATGGCCATGGAGTCCCAGATGGTCTCGCCGTCGACCTGGAGCAGGGGCACAAGGCCGGACGGCGACACCTGCAGCAGCTGCTCGCGATCGGCATGGATGTCGATCTCGCGCACGGTGAAGTCGGCCCCGCAGCGTTTGAGCACCAGCCACGGCCGCAGCGACCATGTCGAATACAGGCGCGGTCCGATGATCAGTTCCATGGGTCTCTCCGATTTGGCCAAAGCAAGGCAGGATAGAACGCGCGCCTGCCGTCGGCCATGGCTGCCGGGCCGGGTTCGCGGCCGCGGGCCGCAAGGGGCGCTTGACTCAAGGCCGCCCTCGTCTGACACCCCGCGTCCATGATCAACCGCTATTCCCGCCCCGCCGCCGTCGCCATCTGGTCGCAGGAGACCAAGTATTCGATCTGGTTCGAGATCGAGGCGCACGCGGCCACCAAGATGGCGGAGCTGGGCGTGATCCCGGCCGAGGCCGCCGAGGCCATCTGGGCCAAAGGCAAGGATGTCACGTGGGACGCCGACCGCATCGACGAGATCGAGCGCACCACCAAACATTACGTCATCGCCTTCTTGACGCACGTCTCCGAGACGGTCGGCGAGGAAGCCCGCTTCCTGCATCAGGGCATGACGTCGTCGGACGTGCTGGACACCTGTTTCTCGGTCCAGCTGGCCCGGTCGGCGGACCTGCTGGTCGAGGGCGTCGACCGGGTGCTGGCGGCGCTGGAGACGCGGGCCAGGGAGCATAAGTTGACCGCCTGCGTCGGGCGCAGCCACGGCATCCACGCCGAGCCCGTCACCTTCGGCCTCAAACTGGCCGGCTATCACGCCGAGTTCCAGCGGGCGAGGCGGCGGCTGCTGACCGCCCGGGAAGAGATCGCCACCTGCGCCATCTCCGGCGCGGTCGGCACCTTCGCCAATGTCGATCCGGCGGTCGAGGCCTATGTCGCAGAGAAGATGGGCCTCGCCGTCGAGCCGGTCTCGACCCAGGTCATCCCGCGCGACCGGCACGCGGCCTTCTTCGCCACCCTCGGCGTCGTCGCCTCGTCGGTCGAGCGGCTGGCGGTCGAAATCCGCCACCTGCAACGCACCGAGGTGCTGGAGGCGGAGGAGCCGTTCGATCCGGGCCAGAAGGGCTCATCGGCCATGCCGCACAAGCGCAATCCGATCCTGACCGAGAACCTGACCGGCCTGGCCCGTCTGGTGCGCTCTGCCGTGGTCCCGGCGATGGAGAATGTCGCCCTCTGGCATGAGCGGGACATCAGCCATTCCTCGGTCGAGCGCGGCATCGGGCCGGACGCGACCATCCATCTGGACTTCGCCCTGCACCGTCTGGCCGGGGTGGTCGAGCGACTGCAGGTCTATCCGGCCAATATGGAGAAGAACCTGAACCTGCTCGGCGGACTGGTGCATTCGCAGCGGGTCATGCTGGCCCTGACCCAGGCGGGCGTGTCGCGCGAAGACGCCTATGCGACAGTGCAGGAGAATTCGATGAAGGTCTGGCGCGGTGACGGCCGGTTCCTGGACTTCCTCAAGGCCGACCCCCGCGTAACGCTGCCGGCCGCACAGCTCGAGGCGCTGTTCGACCTCGGCTACCACACCAAACACGTGGACACGGTGTTCGCTCGGGTGTTCGGGGCGGCGCGACACTGAAGCGCGCCTTCGACCCGGTCGTCGACGCCAACACGCTGCCTCTGGCAGAGAAGGCGGCAATCCGGGCGGTTCTTGGGACTTTGACTGGAAGGCGCTGACGGGGGGTGCGGTCACGTGTCGCGCCCCAAACCGGAACGAACCTGCATCCTTTCCAGCCTCCGGCAGTAATTCAACACAGACCGCCGTCACGGCGGTTGCTCAGGAGAGAAACACATGAAAATCAATAGAACCGCCACGCTCGCTGGCGTATCGATCGCCGCCATGCTGGCTTTGGCCGCCTGCAGCCCCGCTGAAGAAGCCGCCCCCGCAGCGGAAGCCGTCGCCACAACCGCCCCGGCCGACGCCGGCACCATCGTCACCGTCGCCCAGGGCAATGCCGATTTCAGCACCCTGGTGACCGCTGTCGTGGCCGCCGACCTCGCTGAAACCCTCGGCGGGACGGGACCTTTCACCGTCTTCGCCCCGACTAACGCTGCCTTCGCCAAGGTGCCGGCCGCGACGATGGAAACCCTGCTGGCCCCGGCCGGCAAGGCCGACCTCACCAAGATCCTGACCTATCACGTGGTCGCGGGTCGGGTGGACGCGGCGACGCTGACGCAGCAGATCCAGGCCGGTGGCGGCACCGCTGCCCTGACCACCGTCCAGGGCGGCGTCCTGACCGCACGGGTCGATGCCGACGGCTCGGTCACCCTGACCGACGAGAAGGGCGGCGTCGCGCGCGTCGTCCAGGCCGATGTCGCCGCCTCGAACGGCATTATCCACGCCATCGATACGGTGGTCATGCCCTGATTCGCTGATCGCGAAACTCGACGACAAGGGAAGGCCGCGGTTGGCAACAGCCGCGGCTTTTTTGTTCTAAAGTCCTGCTTTATAACTTTATTTTAATGTCACGCCGGTCATCCGGCGTCGCCGCAGGGTCGTAGATTGAGTACCGCTCAACGGGAGCGGGCCCAGCTTCAGGAACCCTGCCCATGACGATCTCCCGCACCCTTCTGGCTTCTGCTGTCGCGGCAACTCTCGCCCTGACCACCGGCCTGGCCAACCCGGCCGCAGCCCACGACCGCGCTCCGGGCCGGGCCGACCATCACCGCGCCAGCCAGACCATTGTCGGCGTAGCCGCCGGCAATGCCGATTTCTCGACCCTGGTCACCGCCGTGCAGACGGCCGGACTGGTGGAGACGTTGAACGGTACCGGGCCGTTCATGGTCTTCGCGCCGACCAATGAGGCCTTTGCCGACCTGCCCTCTGGAGCCGTCGAGCGGCTACTGCGTCCGTCGCAGAGGGGCCAGCTGACACGGATACTGGCCTATCATGTGGTGCCCGGTCGGATCACGGCAGCAGACCTGACGACGGCGATCCGCGTGGGCGGTGGCTCGGCCACCCTGACGACCTTCGAGGGCGGTGAACTAACGGTCACGTCACGTCGTGGCGGATTGACCCTGACCGACTCCGCCGGCAACCGGATCGGCATCAGTGCCGCCGATATCCGGGCTGCAAACGGCATCGTCCATGTTCTGGACGGCGTGCTGACGCCGCACTGACCGTCAGCCCCGGGGTCGCGGCATTGCGGCCCCGACGGCCTATGCGCCGTTGCGAACCTGTTCGCGGGCGACGGAGGACAGTTCGTCCATCTTGCGGCGGATCTCGCCTTCCGAAACCGTCAGGCCCGCGCCTTCCAGGTCCTGGGCGATCTTTCGGTACACGTCTTCCTCGCCCGGCTGCTCAAAGTCGGCCTTGATGATGGCGCGGCCATATTCCTCGGCGCGATCTGCGTTCAGACCCATCTTTTCCGCCGCCCACAGCCCCAACAGTCGGTTGCGCCGGGCGATCGCCTTGAATTCCTGCGCCTCATCGAGCGCGTATTTGGACTCGAAGCCTTTTTCGCGATCATTGAAGCTCGTCATGGGGGTAATCAAGGCTCCGCCTGCGGCCCGAAAAGCGGAGCCATCGTCGGGTGGTCTATATCCACCCCTTGCCGGAACGCAACGGAAACCGCCATGGTTCACCATCCGTCATCGCCGCAGGCGACGTTTGTGTCGTGGGCGGGGTTCCGCTAGTGTGCAGCGCGTCAAATTCTCCCGCCCGCCCGATTCCTGATCGCGCCGCCCAGACCTCAGCGCTGGCCGCGCGATTTTCGTTTCTGGCGAGGCCCCGCCCGGACTCCAGATGATGAACGTCAAGCGCAAGAAGATCTACGAAGGCAAGGCCAAGATTCTTTACGAGGGACCTGAGCCCGGCACGCTCATCCAGTATTTCAAGGACGACGCCACCGCCTTCAACGGCGAGAAGAAGGCCCAGCTGGAAGGCAAGGGCGTCATCAACAACCGCATCAGCGAGTTCGTCATGGCGCGCCTGAACGGCATCGGCGTGACCAACCATTTCATCAAACGGCTGAACCTGCGCGAGCAGCTGATCCGCGAGGTCGAGATCATCCCGCTGGAGGTCGTCTGCCGCAACATCGTCGCCGGCTCGATGAGCCAGCGCCTTGGCATTGAGGAAGGCACCCCCCTGCCCCGCTCGATCATCGAATTCTACCTCAAGAAGGACGAGCTCAACGACCCGATGGTCACCGAAGAGCACATCACCGCCTTCAACTGGGCCTCGACCCAGGAGCTGGACGACATCCTGGCAACCACCGTGCGGGTCAACGACTATCTTTCGGGCATGTTCGGCGCGGTCGGCATCACCCTGGTGGACTTCAAGATCGAGTTCGGCCGCATCTGGGAGAACGACTTTTCGCGTGTCATCCTGGCCGATGAGATCAGCCCAGATTCCTGCCGCCTGTGGGACACCGCCACGGGCGAGAAGCTGGACAAGGACCGCTTCCGTCGCGATCTGGGCAATGTGATCGAGAGCTATACCGAAGTGGCCAAACGCCTCGGTATCATGAAGGACATGCCGACCGTGATTCAGGGGGGGCTGCACTGATGGCAGCAGCGGCTCCAACCCGGGTCAAGGTTCATGTCTTCCTCAAGCCCGGCGTGCTGGACGTTCAGGGCAAGGCCGTCGAGAACGCCCTGCACGGCCTCGGCTGGGCTGGTGTGGCCAACGCCCGGGTCGGCAAGCTGATCGAGTTCGACCTGGACGGCGCCGACGATCCGGCCACGGAGGCGAAGAAGATGTGCGAGCGGCTGCTGGCCAACACCGTGATCGAAAGCTACCGCATAGAGGCGGCGTGAAGCGCCTGATCCAGTTCTCGGTCGTTGCCTTCGTCGTGGTCTGCGTCCTGATCTTCGCGGCGGCGCTTGCGGGCGGGCTGACCGACACGTCGGCGTTCACGCAGGCGGCAAAGGACGCGGCGCACTGATCGCTCGCATCGTCGACGCGCTGAAAGCCTGGGCACGGGCGCTGAAGCGCGATGTCGTGGCGCTCTGGATCGCCGCCCGCGACCCGCGGACACCGCTCGCGGCCAAGATCATCGCTGGGGCCGTGGCGGCGTATGCGCTGTCGCCGATCGACCTGATCCCGGACTTCATTCCCGTGCTCGGCTATCTGGACGATCTGCTGATCGTGCCCCTCGGCATCTGGATTGCGGTCAGACTGATCCCGGCGACGCTGCTGGCGAACACGGTGATCGTAAGTTACCGGGTCGCAAAGTGGGGTGATGTCGCTCGTCACGGCCGGATGACGATTTCACCGGTCGCGCAATCCAGTCGGGCCTCTGCCCCATAGGGCAGGGTTGTGATCGGGTCAGTGTGGCCAAAATCGAGGTTGCCGATGACCGGCAGCGTCGCCAGATCGTATTCGTCCAGCGCCTGTAGTATTGCCTGCTCCTGGGCCGCCTGCCCGTCGGCGTCCATGCTGGCGGGTCGAGCCAGCAGCAAGGCTGAGAGTCTCTGCAGAACGCCCTGCGCACCATAGTTGCGGATCCAGCGCTTTACTTGGGTCGGCTGCGGCGCTTCCTCGGAGCTTTCGAGGAACAGCACAGCGCCGTCCCAAATGTCCGGCCCGGGCCACTAGGCTCAGGACCCATTAAAGGGATTCACACGGTCGTGGCGATCTGATTCACTGGTGGCAGGAGGAGCCTGTCATGAGTGATCTGTTTTGGCTGACGAACAAGCAGATGCGTCGGATCAAGCCATATTTCCCGCTGT
>NZ_JBDNHO010000119.1:0-6358 GCF_041688735.1 Brevundimonas sp. | reverse complement strand
TGCGAGCCGCCGCCGAGACCACAATGACGGGCCTCTGGGACCGCATCGGCGATATCCTCAAGGCCTTCACACCCCAGGAATGCGCCAACTACTTCCGGCATGATGGCTATACGTCAACTTGAGCGGCGAACGCTCTAGAAAGCCAGATAGATCAGGCCGTAGTGGAGGGGTCCGCCCAACACGACGATGATCAGCAGACTCTTCCAGTTCGGGAATGGTGGGCGAACGAACGGGATCAGACAGGCCGCCGCGAGCGCGAACCGCAGCGCCGCCATGAGAAGCGGCGGCAAGGTCTCGGTGCCCAACTTGGCCGCGGCGTTGTTGACGCCCCAGATCACCACCACCGCGGCGATGGCTGCGATCTCGACCACGGAGAGCGGGCTGTTGGGCTTGTCGGGCGTAATCACCGGTCGGCTATGGCACGGGTACACGCCCGGCGCCGGTCAAAGCCGGTAACCGAGCGTTTCGCCGTGCCGCCAGACCGTTCCTGGAGCGTGATTCACGGTATCGGCGGAAACGCGCAGCGATTCCTCTCCAACCGATCAGGCTCTAGAACGGGATGTCGTCGTTCAGGTCGTAGCTTTCTTTGGGTCCGGACGGCTTGTTGGCACCGCCGGTCGAGAAGCCGGACGAATAGTCGTCGTCCCCACCGCGCGGGGCTGCGCCGCCGCCGCCATCGCGGCCGCCCAGCATGGTCAGCTCGCCCTTGAACTTGTTGACCACGATCTCGGTCGAATATTTCTCGAGGCCTTGGGCGTCAGTCCATTTGCGCGTGGCCAAGGTGCCCTCGATGTAAACCGTGGAGCCCTTTTTCAGATAGTTCTCGGCGACCTTGATGATGTTGTCGTTGAAGATCACGACGCGATGCCACTCGGTCTTTTCCTTGCGCTCACCACTGGTCTTGTCGCGCCACTGTTCCGAGGTCGCCAGGGACAGGTTAGCGACGCGTTCACCGGAGTTGAGCGTGCGGATTTCCGGATCCTTGCCCAGATTACCCACCAGAATGACCTTGTTGACGCTGCCCGCCATTGCCGTGCTCCTTTTCTGTTGATCCGGCACGTCTTCACGCTGTCCGGATCGGTTTTTCATTGGGACCGGCGCGCTTGCGCGTTTCGGTCCGGTCGTCTCATGGCCGCGACGATAGTCGATCGCGCACGGATGTTCCAGTTTTGTTCCTGTTACCCCGGGACGGGCTCTGGCGGTGCCGCCACGCCCACTGGTCGCCCGGACTCGTCGCGACTGATCGCCCCCGGCACCGCCAGTCGGCCATCGCCCGTTCGGGCCAGGGCGATGAAGCGCGCGCCCTCCAGCGACTTGCCGATCCAGACCCCCGCCCGGTCGATGAAGATGTACTGCCCGTGATAGGCACCCGTGATCTCGTTTCGCGTGCCCCCCATCCGCAGGAAACGCAGACGCACCTCCTCCAGCCGCGCCGCGCAGTGTTCGATCTGCGGCTGGTCGTCGGCGACCTTGTTGAAGGTCGGGGGCTCGCCTTCAGCGCCCAACTCCACCGCGAAGCAGACGCCCCTGTCGTAGGGGGCCTCGACCCGTTCGGCGCATGCCCCCACGGCCAGCAGGCCGACGCCGGTGGCCATGAGAAGTCCCGAGCGGATCATCAGCGCAGACCCGGGAACTGGCAGCGGCGGTCCTGGTCGACCAGCGGGGTGAAACGGCTGTTGTCAGGTGACTGTTCGACCCGGCGCGGCACCAGTCGCAGCGTCGTCTCGCCCCACCGCCCGTAGAGAGCGTCTCCGGGACGCACGCAGGTTCCTGCGAACAGGGCCTGGACGCATGCGTTCAGGCTAAGGCTGGAGGACACCGTCCGCCAGTCAGTGCCGTTGTGACGCAGGCAGGCGCTGCCCGCAGCCGCCTGAACGACAGGTGCCTCCGGCTGGGCGGACTCGATCGCTTGGGGTGCCGGCTCAGTCTCGGCGAGTTCGATGGGTGCCGTCGGCGGCGGCGCGAAGGCGGCCGTCGGCGCGGCCACGAGCGCGCCCGTCTCGTCTATCCCCACGTCCAGCGCGTCCGTGGCCACCCCGTTGCGCTGGGCGCAGACCGCCAGCGTCGCCAGGCCTACGAACCGTCCATCGACGTAACAGCGAAGCTCGCGTGTCGTGCTCAGTTCCGGCGCGTCGGCCACGTCCACCGTCAGGCCGCCCTGCGCGGCCGGCGGTGGGCCGGCGTCGCGACCACGGCCGCCTGACATGAGAAGGGCGATCACCACGGCCGCAACGACCGCGAGGGCCGCGCCGAGCGCGATAAGAAGGCGATTATCCTTGGGCATGAACGGCTCGCGCGATTGAGCGCCCAATAACCCCGCCGACGCATGCGCCGTCAACGTCCTTCGTCGGCCACCGACGCTATCCGCGCAGTCGCGCCAGCGCCGCTTGGTAGTTGGCCAGCTGGGACGTGAGATAGGCGGGCACGGGGCCGCTCTGCGCCGGTCTGATGGAGACCGGGTTCAGGGCGCGATAGGCGTCGCGGACGGCCTTCATCGCGGCCTGCAAACGTTCGCCGGTCGCCTGGACCGCATCGGGAGAGGACAGATTCAGGGTTCGGGACAGGCCGAGCCCGAAGGTCCGTATCGTGTCGGCGCCGCTGGTCGCCCCGATAAATCCCTGCGACAGACCGAGGCCCGCGAGGGCGTCCCGGCCAGGCTCGCCGGCTGTCAGGATGGCTCCCGACAGTCCGTTGCGCGCCGTGATCGAGAGTCGCTGGACGCCGGCGAAGAGCGCCAACGCCGCATCGCCCGGCTTTCCGGTCTCCGCCTTGTCGGAAAGCACCGTGACCTTCAGCTTGCGGTTCGAGGCTTGTTCGATCTTTCTGGCCAGGGATTCGAGCGTGTCGCGGGCATCGATCGTGACGGCCACGGACCGGCCGCCGTCGGCGGGCGAGACATAAAAACGGTCGCCGACGCGAACCGAGGCGGCCTCGGTCAGTCTTTTCGACTGGGTCTGGTCGATGTCCCCCCGGGGCAGGCCCAGCTTATCCAGGACGCTGGCACCGCCAGACGCGACGGCGAGAGTCAGCGGCGCGGCCTGTTGGTTCGTGCCCTGCCAGTCGCGTCGCCACTCCACAGCACCGGTCAACGGGTCAAGGCGGGCCAGATAGGCCTTGGTCGGATCGGTGGCCTTCGCCCCTTCGGCACGATCGGCGATGCCCGAGATCCAGACCTTGCCTCCCGCGACCTTCACATCGGCCACAGTGTCGTCGCCGGCCGATCCCACATAGGTCAGCCGATCGTTCGCTGACGCCGCGAGATCACCCTCAAGCACGGCCACGAAGGCGTCCGTGCCGCCATGATGCGCCTCGGTTACGGCGCCTGCCGAGAGCGCCGCGTTCCGCGTCGTGCCGGTCAGTATTACCCGGCCGTTCGAGACCGACAGACCCGCGACCTCGCCGCTGGCCTGCCCCAGGTCGCGACTGGAGACCAAAGTCGGTTTGCCATCGACGTCCAGGCTGAACCGGCGAACGACGAAACGCCCCTCCTCCACCCCGGCGGAGTAAAGGTTGGACCCGTCCACTGCGATGGCACCGACGCCGTCCTCTGACACCGTGCCGAACTGTTCAGCGCCCGCGTTGGCGCCAACCACGGGGGCAAAAATGTGCGCCTGGCTTTCTCTGAATCCTTGCACATAGCCGTCCCATCCGCCGACGGCGCCAGCGCCTGGGATCGCGCTTTGCGCACGTCCGGCGACGTAGACCGTCCCGTTGGGTCCGAAACTGACGGCCGTCGCCTCGTCGGCCGCGCGCGCGCCGCGCCGCTGGCTCCAGACTTCCCGAGAGTCTGCGTCAAAGACGGTGACGAAACTGTCGGCCACATTCGCCACGTCGCCGCCTTGGCCCGATTCCAGCGCGCCGGTGACCGACCCGGCCACCGCGACCCGGCCTTGGGCGTCCACGGCGATGGCGTATCCGCTGGCGGTAGAGGCCGCGCCCAGCGGCTTGGTCGAAACGACGCGGCCGGCGGAATCGATCTTGATCAGTGCCACGTCGCGCTGGCCCTTGATCGGCGTATTGCCGGGGCCCGCATTGAGGTCCGCGACCAGCCACAGCGTTCCGTCAGGCCCGGTCGCGCTGGCGCGAACGGTTTCCACGCCGGGCGGCAACGTCGATTGCGACGCCCGACCATCGACCCAAAGGGTCTCGCCCACGCGCGCTGTGGCGGCGGGAGCCGTGCCGTCGGCCTGGAATTTCAGCACCTGGTGCGCGCCGGCAGTCCCCGATGCCTGCACGACGTAGACGGCGTCGCTGGTCGCGGCCGCCGCGAACCCCACGGTTTCGGTCGAAACGCCGCGCACGACCAAGGCGTACATGTCCGGTCCCGCTGGCAGGGTCACCGGCTTGCCATTGACCGTGATGATCTTCGGCTCCGCCTTGACCAGTTCGCGCCCGAGACGGGTCTCGATCCCGGCGGCTTCCAGCTTGCCGTTGATGTGGGTGAGGACGTTCGTCAGGCTGCGGGGCGTCGCGCCCATTTCACCGAGATCGATGGAGACCGCAGTCGTGGCGTTCGCGCCGTTGACGATGCGCTTGATGGTGATATCGAACGCGACTTCGCCTGAGAACGCGGGGCTTTCGCTGTCTGGCGAACCTTCATGGACAGGCGCGGTGATCGACACGGCGCTGTCGCGCTGAACGCCCGCCGTCGTCTTGCTGATGGCCGTGGCAGTGCCCTGGGCCAGCCTGACGCCCTCGAAATCGGCCGCCGTCAACCATGAACCCACCTCGCCCAGTCCCGTCGCGAACCGCTTTTCCAGCTGGGCCAGCTCAAGCAGTCCGACAGACTTCGACGCTGCCCGGTTGGTCAACGCGTTCAGCGTGTCCAGACCTTGGTACAGGGCAAAAAGCTTGCGGTAATCGGCGGAGGCCGAGGCCAGGTCCAGCTTGGCCGCGTCCTCGTTGATGATCTTGCGCCCACTCAGGGCCGCCCGGAGAAGCGCGTCCTGCGCTAGAGGTTTGACCGTCGAGGACCAAGGCGGCGTCGGCTGCTTCCTGGCGGCCTGCGTCAAAGCAGCCGAGGTCGAGAACGACGGCGTGAACGCCGTGCCCCCGAACAGTCCGAGAAGATAGCTGTTGTTGATCGCGGTCATGATGCAAGCGCCAGAATGACGCCTCGACCGTAACGAGGCCTTAACACGACACTTTGAACGACAGCGTCCGCGACTCAGGGAACGATGGGTGTACGCGCTCGTTCATCGCGCGTCCTGAAGGAGGATAGACGCGTCATGACCACCTTCGTCCGAACCCTGAAGTCCATCCTCGCACTGTACGGCTTGGCCGACCGAGGCCATCGCAACCGACCCGCGCCCGTGTCCATACTTCGATCGGGAACCGGTCGGGCCTGACTCTATCCGCCGCGGAACAGCGACAGGATGATCTGGGGTGCCTGATTGGCGATAGACAAGGCCTGCGCGCCCAATTGCTGCTGGACTTGCAAGGATTGCAGCCGCGCACTTTCCTTTGCCAAGTCGGCGTCCACCAGGTTGCCGATACCGGATTCCAGAGTGTCCATCAACTTGCCGACGAAGGTCTTGTGCGCATCGATCTGCTTGGCCTGCGCCCCGATTTCGCCTAGCGCGGCGTTCAACTTGCCGATGGAGGCGTCCAGTCGCGTGAGGGCCTGGTCCGCAGCCGTGATTGTCAGCAGACTGTCGCTGGCTGTCGTCAGATCGATGATTCCGCCGCCCAACGTCAAATTCTTTGCGGACAGAGTGACGAACGACGAGGCGTCAGCATTGGCGAGGAAGTTGATACCGCCGCTCAGCGACCCATTAAGAATGTTGCCGCCGTCGAAAGTCGCATTGTCAATTCCTGACGCGATGGCCTTCAACAGGGCCTGGAAATCGGCGTTGAGCAGTTCGCGGGACTGCGTCGTCAAGGACGTGTCCTTCGCCGCGACGACTTTTTCCTTGAGCTGGTTCAGCAAGTCGGACACCGATTCGCCGGCCGACAGGGCCACGTCGGCGATCGAGGTCGCGCGATCCAGGCTCTGTTTGACCGCACCGAGCGCGCCGACTTCCGCGCGCTGTTGCTGGGCGATCGCCCAGATGGCGGCGTTGTCCTTGGCACCCTGGACTTTCAGGCCGGTGGAAATCCGGCTCTGAACGTCGCCCAACCGTTCGTTGGTGCGCGTCAGGTTCTGCAGCGCGATGGCGGCGGAGGCATTGGTATGGACGCTGTTCGTCATCCGACTCGGACCCTTCAAGGTTTGGGCCAAGCTAGGCTCAGGACCCATTAAAGGGATTCACACGGTCGTGGCGATCTGATTCACTGGTGGCAGGAGGAGCCTGTCATGAGTGATCTGTTTTGGCTGACGAACAAGCAGATGCGTCGGATCAAGCCATATTTCCCGCTG
>NZ_JBDNHO010000118.1:0-4971 GCF_041688735.1 Brevundimonas sp. | reverse complement strand
CTGCGAGCCGCCGCCGAGACCACAATGACGGGCCTCTGGGACCGCATCGGCGATATCCTCAAGGCCTTCACACCCCAGGAATGCGCCAACTACTTCCGGCATGATGGCTATACGTCAACTTGAGCGGCGAACGCTCTAGTTCCCCTCGCCGATCCGCAACCATCCGGTGATCGCATAGCGGTCGCGGGGCGCGAACGTCGCCACCTGCGTCACCGCGTGCTTCATCGGCACCGCGAAGATGTTCAGGCCGTTGAACGTCGGCACGAAGCCCTGCTCGATGTGGCCGTCCTCGCCCGGGAAGATCAGCGCTCCGCCCCAGTCGACGGTCCATTCGCGCGTCAGGTTCAGCACATAGGCGTAAAGCCGTCCGGTGCCGATGCCGGTGTCGTCGTGGGTGGTCAGCGCCTGACCGGGGCGATAGCGGGTGGCCTGGGCGCTGGCATGGTCGATGCGATCGTCGCCCGTCACGGCCCGGGCGAAGTCCAGAAAGGCAGCGCTGTTCAGAAAGGCGGGAAAGCCCGAGACCATGTCGATGCGTTGGCTCGTCTCATGCTCGAACGCGATGCGACGGGTGTCGTAGATGAACTGCATGCGCGGGTCGGTGCCGTCGATGCGGGCCTGATCTATCCAGCCCTGCTTGCCGGGTTCGGCGGCGCGACGGTCCTTCAGCGGCAGTTCGAAATGCTCGCCGCCTGCCGCCACGCAGACCGACCAGCCGTCGAAGGCTTCCAGCGCCGACGTCGCCGCTGCGGCACTGGCGGGGCTCAGCACGCCGGGGATGCGCAACCGGCGACGTTCGGCGAAGGCCCGGTTGAGAGCCGCGACGTCGAGATCGGAAGCCAGGGCCAGCATCAGGATTCGACCGTCACGACAACCTTCCCCATAACCGCCCGGTCGGCCAGCGCCTTGATCGCTTCGTGGGCGCGCTCCAGCGGGAAGGTCTTGCTCACTCTGGGGCGAATCTTGCCGTCGGCCCAGAAGCGCAGCAGATCGGCCATGTTGGCGGCGTGGGCGGCCGGGTCGCGCATCACCGCCGCGCCCCAGAACACCCCGATCACCGACACCGACTTCAGCAGGGTCAGGTTCAGCGGCAGAGCCGGAATGCCGGCCGGGAAGCCGACCACCAGATAGCGACCGTTCCAGTCCATGGCGCGCAGGGCCGGCTCGCAATAGTCGCCGCCGACGGCGTCATAGACCACGTCGGGCCCGTCGCGCCCCGAAGCCAGCTTCAGTTCGCCCGACAGCTCTTTCTGGGCCGCCTTGTCCATCTTGCCCGACGGATAGATCAGGCCATTGTCAGCCCCCGCTTCGAGGGCGAACTGGACCTTGTCGTTGGTCGAGGCCGCAGCGATGACATGCGCGCCCATGGCCTTGCCAAGCTCGACCGCGGCCACGCCCACGCCGCCCGCCGCGCCCAGCACCAGCAGGCTCTCGCCCGCCTTCAACTGCGCCCGGTCCTTCAGGGCGTAGTAGGAGGTGCCGTAGGTCATCACCAGCGCAGCCGCGGTCTCGAAATCCATCCCCTCCGGCATCTTGATGACCGAGGTTGCGGGCACGGCCAGCCGCTCAACCATGCCGCCCCAGCCGGGCACGGCGATGACGCGGTCGCCCTTGCGGACGGTCGTCACCCCCTCGCCGATGGCCTCTACCACCCCCGCCACCTCGCCGCCCGGCGAGAACGGACGCGTCGGCTTGAACTGGTACCGGTCCTCGATGATCAGGGTGTCGGGGAAATTGACCCCCACAGCCCGGACCTCGATCACCACCTCACCCTTCATCGGCCGGGGGTCCAGCACCTCCTCCACCACCAGAGTTTCGGGTCCGCCGGGAGCCTTGGACAGGACTGCGCGCATGATCATCCTCGTTGGCCTATCGCGCGGTCGCGCTGCTTGAGGCCGTGTGCGTTTGCGAGCACCCCGGTGGCGCGCGCGTCGGCTTGAGGCTAATCAGCGCCACGCCCGTTTGAAAGAGGCGATCTGGAGACGACCCTGCATGACGGCCCTCATCCTCCACGGCGGCGCGGGCGCGAGGCGCGACCGCGACTACACGCGCGAGAGCGCGCAAATGCGCCAGGTGGTGGAGGCCATGAAGGCGCGGTTGGACGACGGGGCGTCGGCGCTGGACGTCGCGGTCGAGGCGACGGTGATGCTGGAGGACTCCGGCCTCTATGTCGCCGGGCGCGGGGCGTCGCCCAATCTGGCCGGGGCCTATGAGCTGGACGCCAGCCTGATGGACGGCGCGACCCGCAAGGCGGGGGCAGTCGCCGCCTTGCAGGGGTTCCGCAACCCGGTCGAGGCCGCCCGCGCGGTGATGGACCGCACCCCCCACGTCATGCTGGCCGGCGAGGGCGCGGCCCTGTTCGCCCTCGATCAGGGCCTGGAGAGGATCGGCGACGAGGACGCCTGGTACACCCGAGCCGGTCAGGGCGAGGACAACCATCCGCCCGGGACGCTGGCCCATGGCACGGTCGGCTGCTGCGTGCTGGACCGCGACGGACGGCTGGCGGCGGCGACCTCGACGGCGGGCGTATTCGGCAAGATGCCGGGGCGCGTCGGCGACACGCCGATCCCGGGGGCCGGCAGCTGGGCCGATGGCCGCGTCGCCGTCTCGGGCACGGGCCAAGGCGAGTATTTCATCCGCGTCGCCGCCTGCGCCCAGGTCAGCTGGCGCGTCGGCGCGGGGCAATCTCTGGCCGAGGCCGGCCGCGCGGTGATCGACGAGATCGGCGACATGGGCGGCGACGGCGGCCTGATCGCCCTCGACCGCGACGGCAACATCGCCCACCCCTTCAACAGCCAGGGCATGAAGCGCGCCTGGCTGACCTCCGACGGCGGGATCGGGGTCGATGTGTTCGGGCACTGAGGGCAAAAAAGCAGGGTCTGAATCGTCTGAATCGTCTGAAATCCGGATCGGGGCGGTCATCGGGAGACAGGATGGCAGACGCCTGCGTCAGTTCCGGTCGTGGACCGGTGTCTGGTTTCCGAGCCATAGAGATAGACCGCTTTCGACCCAAAGGCGACATCGCCGTTGATGTTTCAGTGGGGCTTCACTATTCCGCAGACTAAGACCACGGCTTTTCTGACGGCTATGGCCGTGTAGCCTTCGCAGGAGCTGTCGCGATGAAGAAATTCCGCTTGAGGGTGGCGGCGTTGTTGAGCGGCGTCATGTTGTCGATTCTGGCGACGACCTCCGTCCAAGGCCAGCCCCTGGCTACGGCCGACGTCTTCCGGGACTGGCTTTCGCAATGCCATGCAGCGCGCGTCTGCAACGGCGTCTATCTGGTCGCACGGGAGGGCCAGCCAGTCTTCATCGGCACCGCCGGCGATGGTGGTGATGCCGCTCGCACCGCACTGACGACAGACAGTGCTTTCGATATCGGCTCGATCTCCAAGCAGATGACGGCGGTCGCGGTCCTGAAACTGGCTGAAGACGGGCGGCTGTCGGTTGACGACAAGGTTGCCCTGCATCTGCCGGACTTCCCCTACGCCGGGGTGACAATCGCCCAGTTGCTGTCTCACAGCTCCGGCATTCCGGACGTTTTGGGCGAGTACGCGGCTCGCCTGCGCCCGGGGCCCGACGGACAGCCTGCCGTCACCTTGATCGACGGGACGGATATCGTCCCATTCCTGGCCGCGCTGGCGAAGCCTGCGGAAAATGCGCCAGGGGAGACCTACGCCTACAACAACACCGGCTACATGGTGCTGGCGTCATTGGTCGAGGCCGTCAGCGGCCAGCCGTTCGGCGATTATCTGCAGACCGCGCTCTTCCAGCCCTTGGGCATGAACCACACCTTGCTCCGCACGCCCGGGACCGAACTCGCAATCAGGAACCGGGTCGAAGCCTACCAGCCCCGTCCGAACGACGAGCGCCGTCCCTACGACCAGATTCCGGGAGTCTACATCCGGGGAGGCGGCGGTCTATACTCCACGGTGATCGATCTCCTCGCGTGGCAGAACGCGCTGGACCGCCACCTCCTGCCGGCTGAACTGTGGCACCGCGCGACCACCCCGGTCCGCCTGTCGGACGGCTCGACCGCACCTTACGGGTTTGGCTTTAATCTGAAGCCGGATGTCGAGGGCGCAGCCCGAATCTCGCACGCCGGTCACTGGCGGGGTTTCAAGGCAGACCTGTCTTCCTACCCGGCGTCGCGCATCGTGGTGATCCAGCTCACCAACAACGGCGGGGACGATAGTGTCGACGCCAACACTGCCGTCCTCAGACATTTGGCGGAGGATCGAGCAGTCGATAGGTGATGCAATGGTTGTCCGGCGGCAAGACCGCTAACCACCCCAGCCGGCACTTTATCAGGTCCGCTTTCTGCCCAGACCACCAATGTCGGGTTTCCGGCAGTGAGCGAATGTCGTGGCCCGACCCTAAGCTGACGTACAGAGCGTCCGCTCGTGGGCAGGCCTCATGGCGGGCCATTCGCCCAATCAGGAATGTTCCGCTCCACAAGATCGGACCAGAATGGGATGTGCTTGACGCTATCGAGCATCATCGGCTCGCGAACTAGTTCCGGATGGAACTCTCGTTCAAAGTAATCTCCCAAATCGGACCCGTAGTAGATCACGTCGGACTGCACCACGGAGAATACGGGATTTCCCGATTCATTGGGCAACTGGGGAATAAAGCGGTGCCCAATAATCGGGATAAGCGGAGGAGCGGCCTGCACGACAGCGGAGACGACCTCGGCTCGCTCTTTCGCAGATCGTGGCTTTTGTCCCCACTCTGGCCACCACAGCACATTGTGCTCGACGTCGAACAAGAGCCCGATGAGAGGGAATCCTAAAACGCCCCTGATGCCAGCCTCGTCCGTTCGCCAATCCCAGCCCCCTAGGCTCAGGACCCATTAAAGGGATTCACACGGTCGTGGCGATCTGATTCACTGGTGGCAGGAGGAGCCTGTCATGAGTGATCTGTTTTGGCTGACGAACAAGCAGATGCGTCGGATCAAGCCATATTTCCCGCTGT
>NZ_JBDNHO010000117.1:0-6594 GCF_041688735.1 Brevundimonas sp. | reverse complement strand
GCGACAGCGGGAAATATGGCTTGATCCGACGCATCTGCTTGTTCGTCAGCCAAAACAGATCACTCATGACAGGCTCCTCCTGCCACCAGTGAATCAGATCACCACGACCGTGTGAATCCCTTTAATGGGTCCTGAGCCTAGGCCGTCGTTGCTGACGCGTGGCTGAACGGCAATGTCCGGACTGGCGTCAGAATACGCGACCGCCGACTCCACCATCGAGCGATATCGTCGCGCCCGACACCGCGATTCCAGCCTCTTCGATGACCTCTTCCCGATACTCGGTGTAGGTCTCTTCGCGTACCATGGTCATGATTTTCACGCCCGCCCCGTAGCGGCGCAGCAACGAGCGTTCGTTGCAGTCGCGTTCCGACTTCTGGGTGCGGCATTCGACCATGCCGCTGCGGCCGTGCCACAGGGCCTCGCCCTGATACTCGGCCCAGGTCATCTGCAGGAAGGCGCCGGACAGGCAACGATACAACTCGCCTTCATAATCGCCATGGACCTCGCGATCCGGACGCACTCGCGAGGCCGGGTGCGGCACGCGAATGGTCTTGCGCACGCGCGCGCCCTCGACATTCAGGCCGCTGATGGTCGTGGGAGAAGGCTGGTCGACGGTGACACGGGCCGCACCGCCGCCGCAAACGAAGACGCCGCCGCCGGCGCGGGCGTTCAATCCCGAGCGGACTCTTGCGTCTGCATCGGCGCCGGCTCCGACGTTCACATTGGCGTTTACATCGAAATTCCGGCCCGAACCGCAGCAGGGCGGCGGTGGACAGACCGGGCCACACTGGCCAGCGGCCGTGTCGGCCAAACCCGCCAAGGTGAAGAAGCCCGCGACCGCCGGCAGCCAGTTCATGATCCTCGACCCCATGGCCGACCTCCAGACTGATCCGATCGTGATCCAGCGAGGCGCAGGCCGCTCCAACCCGGGTCATCCGCGCAACAGCCTTTCGTTTCCGTTGCTTTCCCAAGGCCCGACTCTTGCGGCGCGGCAATCAGAGGCCAGCGCGATGTTTCATCCTGATACGCAGTTCCTGATCGACCACTGGGCCGGCCTGTCGCGTCAGACGCACGCGCGCGCCGGAATCCCCGAGCGCTCGGCGTTGCGACCGGACGCGTTGGGATTGCGGTTGCCGCGCGTCTTCGTCGCCGAGCGCACCGGCGATGACGCCGTCATCCGTCTTGCCGGAAGCTGGATCGAGACGTTTCATGGCGAAACGCTCAAGAACAGCGCCCTGTTGTCCCTTTGGCACGTGCCGTCACGGCCCCTGGTGGCGGCGGCTCTGAATCAGACGGCGAGAGAGGCTCGCCCCGTCGTCGTCGTGGCCTTGGCGGGCGCTTCGTTAGACCAGATCGAGATCGTCCTGGTTCCGCTGCGTGGGCCGGACGGCGACGCAGACCGCGTGCTTGGCCTCTACGCCCCGATGGCGACGCTGGGTCTGGCGAAGGACGAGCCGAGGCTGCTGACCGCCCGGGTGTCCGTCAGCGTCGGCGAAGCCGCGCGCGCGCCACTTGCGCTCGCCGCCGTCGATGGCCGACGCATCGCCTGATCCGGCCATTCCCCCTTAAATCTCCGCCAGACCGGCGTAGCGCTTCCAGTTCTGGACATAGTGGGCGGCCGACGCCTTCAACGCCTCGATCTGTCCGGGTTCGAGCTGGCGCGCCACCCTGCCCGGCTGGCCCACCACCAGAGAGCCGTCGGGGATCACCTTGCCCTCTGTGATCATGGCGTTGGCCCCGATCAGGCAGTTCTTCCCGATCACCGCCCGCCCGAGGATCACCGCGCCGATGCCGATCAGCGTGTTGTCGCCGATCTCGCAGCTGTGCAGCATCGCCATGTGTCCAACAGTGACGCCCGCGCCGATGGTCAAAGGTTCGCCGGGGTCCGAATGCAGCACGCTGCCGTCCTGAATATTGGTGTCGCGGCCAATTGTGATGGGATCGTTGTCGCCGCGGACGACGGCGCCGAACCAGATGCTGGCGCCCGGCTCCAGAATCACGTTTCCTATCACGGTCGCATTTGGCGCGACCCAGTATTCGCCCTCTGGGGGGAGCTGCGGTTTCTTGTCCGCCAACGCATAGATCGTCATTGAAACATCACCTTATCTGAAGCCAATCAGCGCTTTAAGCATTCGTAAACCACGCTAACATCATCATGTCAGTGCGATTCGAGGCCGCCATTTCGGCCCCGGATCCGAAACCGGATCAAGCCCGGTCCGGTCAGAACCAAGGAGGACGCGCGTGAAGCGTTCCGGTCGGCGGGCTTTCCCGCTGGAAGCCAAGTCCCTGCAAAGGGGGCCTTACTCCGACCCGGGCGGGTGCGTCGCATCCTCTGATCACCTCTCCACCTTCGTTCGAGGCGATGCTTTTCCGGCGTCGCCTTTTTTCATGCCCTGGAGGCGTCCATGACCAAGCGTGCGGCAATCAAGCGTCAGACCCGCGACACGTCCCGTGAACACGGTGTGTTGGACTCGCGGCAATTCATGGACGACGCCAAAGTGCGGCGTCTTCCCACCCACGCCGGTTGGTCGCCCTATCCCTCCAATGACGATCGGGACCAGGCCTATCTCAAGACGCTGAAGCCCAAGTCGGAAGGCCAGGCTGAACTGATGACGGCCATCGACAACCACAATCTGGTGCTGGCCCTGGGTCCAGCAGGCACCGGCAAGACCTATCTGGCCGTCGCCAAGGCGGTCGAGGCTCTTGAGGCCGGCAAGATCGGCCGTATCGTCCTGTCGCGCCCCGCCGTCGAAGCCGGGGAATCCATTGGCTTCCTGCCCGGCGACATGGAGGACAAGCTGGCCCCCTATCTGCGGCCGCTTTACGACGCGCTTTCTGACCGGCTTTGCATGAAGCGGGTCAAGGCGTTGATGGCCGAGGGCCTGATCGAGATCGCTCCCATCGGTTACATGCGCGGCCGCACCCTGAACAACGCCTTTATCGTCGTCGACGAGGCCCAGAACTGCACCTACGTACAGCTCAAGATGTTACTGACCCGCCTGGGCTGGCACTCGACCATGGTCGTGACCGGCGATCCCCAGCAGTCCGACCTGCTGCCCGGCATCTCCGGCCTGACCGACATCGCGGAGCGTCTGGGGCCGGTGCCTGACATCGCGGTGGTCAAGCTGGCCGAGGGCGACATCGTCCGCCACCCGCTGGTCGCCAGCATGATCGGCGTGCTCTGACGCCTTTCTCAGTCTGATGCATCAGGCCGTCGCCGGATTCGGCTCGGCGGCCTTCTCCTCGGCCAGGGCCCGGCCTCCGGTCAAATCGCCGGCCGGGGGTTTCGGCCGCCCGCCCATCCGATCGATCAGAGCGAAGACCAAGGGATTCAGCGAGATCGACAGCAGGGCCGCCGCCAGGATCAGATCGTGCGTCTCCTGCGCCATGCCACCCACTCGGACACTCACGGCCGCCAGGATGAACGAGAATTCACCGATCTGAGCTAGCGCGGCGGCGACCGTCAGGCTGGTCGCCCGGTCCAGCTTGAAGGCGGTAGTGATGGCCAGCGCCGCCAGCGATTTGCCGATGATGACGATGCCCAGCACCCCCAGAACGGCCAGAGGTTCGCGCACCAGGATGGCAGGGTTGAACAGCATGCCTACCGAGACGAAGAACAGCACGGCGAAGGCATCTCGGAGAGGCAGGGAACGCTGGGCCGCATTGTGCCCCAGAGGCGAGCTGTTCAAGACCAGTCCCGCCAGGAAGGCCCCCAAGGCGAACGAATGGAATAGCTGGTAGGCAACCCAGGCGATGCCCAAGGCGATGGCCAGGACGCCGAGAGTGAACAGCTCCCGCGATCGGGTATGGGCGATAACGGTCAGTAGCCACGGCAGCGCCTTGGCTCCGAACACCAGCATCACCGCAACGAAAACAACGACCTTGACCAGGGTCCAGCCGATCGACTTCGCCAGTTCCATCCCATCAAGCGTTTCGCCGGGTTGGATCACCAGCAGCGGCAGAATCACCAGGGCGATGACGATGACCAGATCCTCGACGATCAGCCAGCCCATGGCCAAGCGGCCGACCGCGCCCTTGACCTGTTTGCGTTCCTCGAGGGCTCGCACCAGCACCACAGTGGAGGCCACCGACAGGGCAAAACCCATCAGGGTCGCCTCAAGATCGCTCATACCCATCAGCCGGCCGAGGCCCCAACCCAGCACCGTAGCGACCGCGATCTGCACGAAGGCACCGGGAACGGCGATCCTTCGGACCTTCATCAGATCGGCAAGAGAGAAATGCAGCCCGACCCCGAACATCAGCAGGATGACGCCAATCTCCGCCAGTTGCGGCGCCAGTTCGGCATCGGCTACGAAACCGCCGGTGTAGGGGCCGACGGCTATGCCCGCCACGAGATAACCCACCAGAGGCGACAGCTTGAGCCGGTTGGCGATCATGCCGAACACGAAGGCCAACACGAAGCCGCCGACAAGAATGAGGATCAGGCTGTCGGTATGCGGCATCGGCGCTCCTTGGTGTGGGCGGGGCACCCTTCGAAGGTGGAGCGTCACACTTGGGGCGCGGGCGACGGCGAGGCAACCCTGAACCCTGCCCGTCTCGTGCCACGATTGTCTCTTCGCGCGCGCGGCGTCGCCTGCTAACCGAAGCCGCTCACCATTCAGCGATACCCATGAAAATCCCTCACATCGCCTACGCCGCCTATGCCTTCGCCCTCATCATCGTGGTGCTCGACCAGCTGACCAAGGGCTGGATCATGTCCGGACTCGAACTGCGAGAGGTGGGACGGGTGGAGGTCTGGCCGCCGATCTTCAACCTGACCTGGGTCGAGAACCGCGGCATCAGCTTCGGCCTGTTCGGCGACGGCTCCGCCCGGTGGATGCTCAGCGCCTTCTCCATCGTGGTCGCCGGCGTTCTGGGATGGTGGGCGCTCAAGGCCGACCGCCGCCTGCTGATCACGGCCTTGGGTCTGATAATGGGCGGCGCCATCGGCAACGTCATCGACCGCATCCGCTTCGGCTTCGTCGTCGATTTCCTGGATTTCTCCGGCACCGGCTTGTTCCCGTGGGTCTTCAACGTGGCCGACAGCGCGATCACGGTCGGCGTCGTCCTGCTGATCCTCGACAGTCTGCTGTCGGAACGCGCCGCCAAGGTTGGCGTCGTCGTCGAAAAGTCGTAATCAGCCGCTTCTTCTAGGGCCTGTCCGCGCGCCCATTCGGCGCGCCTGATCGAGATTGACCATGCGCCTCACCTCCGCCGCCGTCCTGACCCTGTCCGCCGCGACGCTCGCCCTCGGAGGCTGCGGCGGCGTGCGCGACAACCTCGGCCTGACCAAGGTGACGCCGGACGCTTTCCTGACGGTCTCGACCGCGCCGCTGACGGTTCCACCGGAGTACGGCCTGCGTCCGCCCGCGCCCGGTCAGCCGCGCCCGCAGGAGCTGGCCCCGGAATCGGCGGCTCGCCAGATCCTGCTGGGACAACGCCAGGCCGTCACCCGCTCGCAGGGCGAGCAGGTTTTGGTGGCTAAGGCCGGCGGCGATCGCGCCGACCCCCTCGCCCGCTACGTCGTCGACGACGAGTTCGGCGACCTGGCGCACAAGGAAGCCGGCTGGGCCGACCGCATCCTGTTCTGGCGTCGCGACGACGCGGCCTCGCAGGCCCAGACCACAACACAGACCTCGAACGGTGCCGTGACCATCGACGCCGCCAGCGAATTCGCCCGCATGCAGGCCCTGACCGGTGGTCGCGCAGGCATCGTCATCACGCCGCGTCGCGATACGGGCTTCAAGCTCCCTGGCCTTTAGGTTTACGATCAAACCTCATGAAAAAGACCCGGTCGCGAGAGCGTCCGGGTCTTTTTCTCGTCAGGCCTTGGCCGCGCCGGCGCGCAGCCCCCTCTCCGCCATGGCCACGACGGCCACACCGCTGATGGTCAGCGCCGCGCCCGCAAGGATCTGCGGGGTCAGCACGTCGCCCATGAAGGCCCATCCGATGAGGATGGATATGACCGGCGTGGCCAATAGATAGGGCGTCACCCGTCCCGCTTCGCGCTTCTGCACCAGCCAGAACACCAGCGTCGTCGCCACAACCGACGACACCAGACCCGCCCAAACGACGCAGGCCCAGACCAATGCGTCCGCGCGCTGGATCGCCTCCATCTGTCCGCGTTCGAAGATGGCCGAAGCGAAGGCCAGCGTCGGCAAGGCGACCAGCGCCAGCAGGCCCTGCATCTTCAAGGGTGGAATCGAGGTGGTGCGACGCGCGATCACCGTCGTCACGGCCCAGGCCGCGCTGGCCGCGATACCGACGAGGATTCCCTTCCAGTCGGAGATGGCGTGAGGATCCAGCGTCATCCATGCCACGCCCGCAAAGGCGACACCCATGCCGATCAGGGCAATGCGGGACAGGCGCTCGCCCAACAGCAGGAAGGCGAACAGGGCGGTGAACGGCACCCACAACTGGGTAGCGACCGAGACCGGACTGACGTCATTCGCCAGCTAGAGCAGCCGCCCGCTGAGTTGAATCGAATGTGATCGAGCGGGGGATTCCCATCGGGTCCGAACCGTGAGTCCATGGGTCTTCTGATTGGGAGGCTATTATGGGCAAGGCGCGTTCGGACGATCTTCGGGAGCGTGT
>NZ_JBDNHO010000016.1:0-9360 GCF_041688735.1 Brevundimonas sp. | reverse complement strand
CATCGGGGGAGGGGGACCATCCGAAGGATGGTGGAGGGGGCTGAAACGGACGCTGGTGTCTGGGGTTGGCCCCCCCCACCGCTTCGCGGTCCCCCTCCCCCGATGGGGGAGGATTGCGATCATCGCTGCCGCCTCACGCCTTCGAAAGGATCGCTCTCATTGCCCTCGGCCTCCTCGAAGCCGAAATGGGCGAAGCCGGCGCGCATCTCCGGCGACAGGGGAGCCTCGACCACCAGCACCCCGCCGGATGGATGTTCCAGCTCGATGCGGCGGGCGTGGAGCTGCAGCTTCAGCGGGCCGGACAACTCCTTTGACGTCTCGTCACCGTATTTGGGATCGCCGAGGATGGGATGGCCGATGCCGGCCATGTGGGCGCGCAACTGGTGCGTCCGGCCGGTGAAGGGGCGCAGCGCCATCCAGGACGCGCGGTGGGCCGCGCGGGAGATGGTGGCGAAGGCGGTCTCAGCCGGCTCGGCGCGCGGGTCCTTGCGATCGGCGGGGCGCATCATCTCGAAATCGTTGATGCCGGTCTTCTTCAGCGGCATGTCGATCTGACCGGCGGCGGGCTTGGGATTGCCGATGACGATGGCCCAGTAGGTCTTCCTGGCCTGACGCCGGGCAAAGGCCCCTGCCAGCCGCTTGGCCGCCTCCGGCCCCTTGCCGAGCAGCAGCACGCCCGAGGTGTCGCGGTCCAGCCGGTGGACCAGACGCGGGCGGTCCATCCCCTCCCCCCAGGCCGACAGCAGGCGATCGACGTGGCGGCTGGTCTTGGTGCCGCCCTGCACCGCCAGCCCGTGCGGCTTGTTGATGGCGATGACCATATCGTCCTCATAGAGAACCAGCGACCTGGCGAAGCGGATGTCCTGAACCGACAGGGTGTGAACGTCGCCCGCCTGACGCGAGGTGTCGTCGGGGATCGGCGGCACGCGCACGGCGGCGCCGGCGGTGAGGCGGCCTTCCGGCTTGATCCGGGCGCCGTCGACGCGGATCTGGCCGCTGCGGGCCATCTTCTGCACCTGGATGTTGGACAGGTGCGGCCAGCGCCGGCGGAACCAGCGATCGAGGCGAATGCCGTCCTCGGCCTCGGCCACATAGAGGGTCTGGACCTCCCGCTTGGGGGCGAGTTCTGATTCCTGGATGGGTTCGTCGGTCAAAGGGCGGCTCCGAAGGCGCGGCGGGCGACCATCAGGCCAATGAAGAGGGCAAGCACCGAAAGCGCCACCGAGGCGGTGACGTAACCGCCCGCCATGGCCAATTGACGGCGCTCGATCATCAGGGCCGTCTCCAGCGAAAAGGCCGAAAAGGTGGTGAAACCGCCCAGCATGCCGACGGCGGCGAACAGCCGTATGCTCTCGCCGTGAACCCCACCGCGAAAGGCCAGCCAGCCGGTCAGCAGCCCCATCAGCAGGCCGCCCACGACATTGACCGTCAGCGTCGCCCACGGCCAGCCGCCCCCCGGTAGCAGCCGTCCGATCCCGTAACGGGCCACGGCACCGAGGGCGCCCCCGGCTGCGACGATGAGAAAACGTGTCATGATGCGGCGCTTATACTGAACTTGGCGTGGAAGCGAAGACGCGCCGAAGACGAACGGGACGGGTAGCCCGACCCAACTTCACTTGCCGGTGCCCGCGGTTAATTGCGAGACCGGCTTCCAGCGGCACCGCTTCGCGCCCGAGGGGAACGCCGTCTCCGGCCAGTTCCGCCGCGACAAGGAGAGGCTGGTCGAATACCGGGCGTCCTCACCGCCGCAGGGCGTCCTGAACGCCGCGCGCCTCATAGACATTGGGTCGGTCGGGCTTGCCGCCGCTGCCCATCACCACCTCCAGCGTCGTCGAGGTCGGCGACGGGCCACTGAAATTCAGGCCGACCCCCACGCCGACGCCCGATGCGGAATAGCCGCCATAGCGACCGCTGGATCGACTGGACCCATAACCCACGCCTAAACTGGGGCGCAGCCCCCCGGCGCTGTCGGGGCGGCCGTCGGTCCAGCTCTGGGTGACCTCGAACCAGTCATAGCCTTCCGCCGTCGTCAGTTCGGCGGCGCGCAGCAGGGCGTAGTCGGCCACGGGACCGGAGTTGCCGACCCCGCTGTAGGTGACGCGGAAGCGATTGGATTCGATCCTCTGCTCGGCATAGCCCTGCCCGCCCGCGCCCGTCTGGGCACCATAGGGAGCCAGGCTGGCGCAGGCCGACAGGGCGAGGCCTGCGGCGGCGATCAGGGGCAGGGCTGAGTATTTCACGGGCGAGCTCCAAGGGTTCCATAGAATAAGCGCAGTGTCATCGCTGGCGTTCCCCACACCACGCTCACCCCGGCGAAAGCCTTTATGAGCGGATTTTTTCCTGGAGCCCCGCCGCCGCTTTCAGCGTCTCAAAATCGTCGGGCGGCGGAGCCTCGACGGTGACGTAGCCACCCTCGGGATGCGGAAAGACCAGTTTGGCCGCGTGCAGCATCAGCCGCGGCGCGGCGCGCCCGGCGAACGTCAGCGCCCCGCCGTAGCGGGCGTCTCCGGCCAGTGGGCGGCCGATGAAGGCCATATGCACGCGCAACTGATGCATCCGTCCCGTCGCGGGGTCCAGCTCGACCACGGCGCCGTCCTCAGACGACGACAGGGTGCGATACCGGCTCAGCGCGGCCATGGCGCCGGGCGTGTCCGCGGTAACGACGCGCATATAGCTTTCGCGACCGATTTCCTGACGCAGCAGCGGGGCGTCGATCGTCCCCGACGCCGGGTCGGGCGCGGCCGACAGCAGGGCCAGATAGGTCTTCTTGAAGCGCCGGGCCTGCATCGCCTTGCCGAGAAAGCCCGCCGCCGGCTTGGTCTTGGCCGCGAGGATGACGCCCGAGGTATCGCGGTCCAGCCGATGCACCAGATCGGGCCGTTTTCCGTTCGACCGCGCGAACGCCCACAGCAGGTCGTCCAGGGTATGCGCCTGAATGCGCCCGCCCTGGCTGGACAGGCCCGAAGGCTTGTTGAAGGCGATCACCGCCTCGTCTTCGTGGATGACCCACGAGCGGACGGCCGCGATGTCTTCAGCGGAAAGGGAGACGGGGGTGCGGTCGGTCACCCGCTCCGCTTAGCCGAGCACGCGCCTCTTAGCCATCATGCGCGCATGGTAGATGAACAACGGCAGGGGCCACGGCTGCGGCCAGCCAGATCGTCATGGCCTCGACCAGGGCCGGGTCCATGCCGGTTCAGGGATCAGTCTGGCGGATCGCGCTGGTCGCCGGATCGGGACTGGCCGACGGGGCGATCGCTGCGTCCGTCAGCCGGTCGAGGGCGCCGGTCATTGCGGCGACGGACGGATGGTCGGCGGCTATGCCGTATCGGGCGGCCAGGGCTCGGGGCGGCAAATATCCGACCCGGGTGACGCCGCCATCGCGCCAGACCAGCACTTTCAGCGGCAGATCCAGCGCCACCCGGCGGTCCGCTTGCATCAGCGGCGTACCGACGGCTGCGTTACCGAAGATCACCACGGTGGTCTCGGGCAGATCGAGCCCGGCCTTGGTGGCGTTGGCGCGATGATCGACCACCGCGACGACCATGGCCCCACCCGCCTCGATCGCGCGGGTCAGCCGGGCGACGGTGTCCGAGACCGGGTCCGGGCTGACCTTCTCGATCCATGGCGCAAGCGCCGCGGTTTCGCTGGCGGGGGCCGCAGGCGGTGCCTCCGGCGCAGCGGCCGGGGTGCAGGCGGCGAGCAGGCCGGCGACGAGGGAAAGCAGCAAGACGCGCGACATGGCGGACTCCTGTTCGCGGGATGAATCCGTCACCGCCCGGTTCGATCCGGTGGGCTGGCTGCCCGCAGCGCCGCCCAATGCTCCAGCCGCGCCTTGACCTTCTCCTCATGGCCCTCGCCCTTCGGAGTGTAGAAGGTGCGGCGTTCCATGCCGTCGGGAAAGAAGTTGGCGCCGGAAAATCCCTCGGGGGTGTTGGGATCATAGGCATAGCCCTGGCCGTAGCCCAGCGACTTCATCAGCCTCGTCGGGGTATTGCGGATATGGGCGGGTGGCATCAGGGAGCCCGTCTCATGCGCCGCCTTCTTCGCGGCCTTGAAGGCCTCATAGACGCCGACCGATTTGGGCGCGGTGGCGAGGTGGACCACCGCCTGGGCCAAGGCCAGTTCGCCCTCGGGGGAGCCCAGAAAGTCGTAGGTGTCCTTGGCCGCATTGGCGACCAGCAGCGACAGCGGATCAGCCTCGCCGATGTCCTCGACCGCCATCCGCACGATGCGGCGCGCCAGATACAGCGGATCCTCGCCGCCGTTCAGCATCCGCGCCAGCCAGTAGAGGGCCGCGTCGGGATCGGACCCTCGAACCGATTTATGCAGTGCAGATATGAGGTTGTAGTGTTCTTCTCTGCTCTTATCGTAAGCTGGCGCGCGCTTCTGCAGGATGCCCGCGAGCGCCTGCACATCCAGCGGCTCGGTGGAGGTCAGGTCGAACAGCACCTCGGACATGGTCAGCAGATAGCGCCCGTCCCCGTCGGCCAGAACCAGCATGGCCTGTCGCGCCTCGGGCGTCAGCGGCAGGGTCTTGTCCTCCTGCGTCTCCGCTCGGATCAACAGTTGATCGAGCGCGGAATCATCAAGTCTTTTCAATACATAGACCTGAGCACGAGACAGCAGCGCGCCGTTGAGCTCGAAAGACGGATTCTCGGTCGTCGCCCCAACCAGGGTGACGATCCCCTCCTCCACGAACGGCAGAAACCCATCCTGCTGGGCGCGGTTGAAGCGGTGGATTTCGTCGACGAACAGCAGGGTCGGCTGGCCGGCGGCGCGGCGCATGTGGGCCGCCTCGAACGCCTTCTTCAGATCGGCCACGCCGGAGAAGACGGCGCTGATCTGCTGGAACTGGTATCCCGCCGCCTGGGCCAGAAGGCGGGCGATGGTGGTCTTGCCGGTCCCCGGAGGCCCCCACAGGATCATCGACCCCAGCCGCCCGGCCTCGATCATGCGCCGGATCGGCCCGCCCGGCCCCAGCAGATGATCCTGACCGACCACCTCGTCCAGAGTCCGCGGTCGCAAGCGGTCGGCGAGCGGTGCGTCAGGAGAATGGATGCCGGAGGCCTCGAACAGATCGATCATTGACGGCTACAGATAGGCGTTACCGGCTCCCTTTTCACGCGTTACTATCACGCCGTCAGAGCAGACAGACGGGGCCGATCGGAACCTGATCCCGTCCGGCGGCGTGATCCCCGGTCTGACCATCCCGTCTCGCGGCGGACAGGCGGCGGTGGAATTCTACCACGTCGGCTTCGGGGCCGAGGAGTCGGCCCGCCATCTGGCCGATGACGGCGGCGATCAAGGGCTGACCATCACCGGATTACGCCCCGCACCGGCTGGCCGCGACGGCTGATCGTCACCTCGACGCCGCGCCCGATGTCGGCCAACTGCTGCGCCGAGGTCACGGCACGCCCGTTGAGCGTCAGGACGATGTCTCCGGCCTGGAAGCCGACGCGCTGGGCCTGACTGCCGCGCTGGACGCCGCCGACGATGACGCCGCTGGCGAAGGGATCGCCCCCGAGACTGTCGGACAGCGCCGGGTTAAGCGCCAGCACCTGCGCGCCCGAAAAGCCCCCCGACTGGATCACCGTCGCGCGGTCCAGATCGACGTCGCCCGGCAGGCGCTGGACGCGGGCGTTGACGGTCTCGGTCTGGCCGTCGCGGAGCACGGACACGGCGACGGCGGCGTTCAGATCCTTCGTGCCGACCCGGAAATTCAGCCCGCCCTGGTCGTTGATCTCGGCCCCGTCGATGGCGGTGATGACGTCACCCTTGCGCAGGCCGGCGCGGGCACCCGGCCCGCCGGCATAGACCTCCGTCACCACCAGCCCCTGCGGCCGCTCAAGGCCCAGGCTGCGGGCGATGTCGGCGCTGACCCCGTCGCCCTTCACGCCCAGCCACGGCCGGATCACGGCGGTCGCGCCGCCGACGGCCGAGTCCACCACCCGCTTCACCAGCGACGCAGGCACCGCGAAGCCGACGCCGGACGACGAGCCGGAACGCGAGAAGATGGCGGTGTTAATGCCGATCAGGTCGCCGTCCATGTCGACCAGCGCCCCGCCGGAGTTGCCCGGATTGATGGCCGCGTCGGTCTGGATGAATGAGCCGGAGTCCGAGATGCCGGTCTCGGTCCGGTTCAGGGCCGAAATGATGCCGTTGGTCACCGTCTGGCCGACGCCGAACGGATTGCCGATGGCCAGCACCAGATCGCCGACCTGCTGTTCCTCGCGGTCGTCGATATTCAGCGTCGGCAGGCGCTCATTGACCCCTTCCAGCTGAAGCACGGCGATGTCGGAGCGTTCGTCGGCCAGGACGACGCGGGCGTTGAACTCGCGCCGGTCATTCAGGGTGACGCGGATTTCCTGCATGCCCTGGATGACGTGATTGTTCGTCACCACCACGCCGTTGTCGCGCACGATGACGCCCGAACCTACCGAGCCGGTCTGGCGCTGGCCGGGGATGCCCCAGAAGGGGTCGCGGGTCTGCTGAATACCCCGGGCCGCGATGTTGACCACGGCGGGGGCGGTCTCGCGGACGACGGGCGCGAAGCTGGCTTTCATCGCCATCGCATTGCCGGGCACGACGCGGTTGTCAGCAAAGACCCCGTCCTGGGCCTTGGTGTCATTGGCCTGTCCGCAGGCGGGCAGCATGAAGGCGACGGCGAGGGTGAGGGCGGTCAGGCGGCTGTTCATCGGCATCCGGTCGGTCTGGCTCAGGAACTTACCACCTTTTCGCCCCGCCTTTTGGACGGCATCAAGGCGCATCGAGCGTCAAACGGACGCGGCCTCGTCGCGTTCCGCCTGGCGGCCTGCCCGCCTGCCGATGATCGCTGCCGGCAGCAGCGTGGCCGCAGACATGTAAAAGGCCAGCGGCGACATGACCACGGCGATGGAGGCCACACCCATGTTCACTGCCTGCAACTGGCCCTGAGGCGCAGGGGCATGGGAAAATCCCCATTCGAAGGCGACATTGCCTAACCTTAATCTGCGACCCGTCCGTGATGGCTTGCCCGGGGTTGTCCGGCCAGCCAAGCTGCCCGAATGAGCACAGTCATCGAAACGCGTGGCTTGACCAAAACCTACGGCGCGGTCCGCGCCCTGGATGGTCTGGACCTGAGCATTCCCAAGGGCGGCGTCTACGGCGTCCTCGGGCCCAACGGGGCGGGCAAGTCGACCCTGTTCCGCATCCTGCTGGGCCTGATCCGGCCAACGGACGGCACGGCGACCATCATGAGCGGGCCGGTCGGTGACATCGCCCACATGCGCCGCACCGGCTCGATGATCGAGACGCCCCGGTTCCCGCCCTATCTGACCGCGCGGCAGGTGCTGCGCTGGCTGGCGCTGGAGCATGGCATCGGCGACAGCGCCGAGATTCCCTTCTGGCTGGAGCGCGTCGGCCTGACCGAGGCGGCGGACCGTCGCGTGCGCGGTTTCTCCGTTGGCATGTTGCAGCGCTTGGGCGTGGCCGCCTCGTTGATGAACCGGCCCGAACTGGTCATTCTGGATGAACCGACCAGCGGCATGGACCCCCCCGGCATTCAGGACATGCGCGCCCTGATCCGGTCGCTGGCGACCGACGACGGCGTGACCGTGATCCTCGCCAGCCACCAGCTGCTCGAGGTCCAGCGTGTCTGCGACCGCGTGGCGATCCTGAACAAGGGCCGGCTGGTGCGGGAGGGCTCGGTCAGCGAGCTGACCTCGGTCGGCGAACGGCTGCGTCTGGTGCTCACCCCGATGGCGGTCGCCCTGGACGTGCTGGGCACCAAGGGCGCGACCGAAGGCGAGGCCGTCCTGGCCGACATCAAGCGACAGGAGGCCCCGGACCTGTTCCGCGCCCTGATCGAAAAGGGTGTGGACGTCACCGAGGCGCGTTGGGTCGGCACCGATCTGGAGAGCATCTTCTTCACCGAGACGGGCGCCGTCCAGACGAAGGAGGAAGAGCATGCTCGTTGACGCCATCCGCGCCGAGGGGTTCCGCCTGCTGCGCAACCGGGTCGTGCTGTTCTGGAGCGTGGTGTTCCCGCAGCTGCTGTTGCTCGCAGGGGCGCTGCTGGCCTTTTTCATGACCAAGGCCCAACTCGGTGGCAACGACGAGGCCAATGCCGAGATGGAGGCGGCCATGCCGTCGACCGGGGTGCTGGACGTCGGCCAGTCGCTGGTCGGCGCGGGCGGCGATCTGGCCAATCCGCTGATCCTGGCCTTCATCCTGATCGGCGCCGCCATCCTGTATGCCGGGGACTATCGCTGGGAGACCTGGCGTCTGGTCACCGCGCGCAACACGCGGGTCAATCTGATGCTGGGCAAGGTCATCGTCTTCGCGGGCCTGGCCGTGGCCGCCATGCTGGCCTTCGTCGTCACCGGGATCGTGACCGACTTCATCCAGGCGGCCGTCTTTAGCCGCCCGCTGGGCTTCACCATGAGCGCGACCGACCTCGGTCACCTGCTGTTCATGGCCGTCCTGGCCCTGGTGCGTCTGGTCCAGTTCGTGATGATCGGCCTGCTGGCCGCAGCCGTGACGCGGTCGCTGCTGGCGGCGCTGTTCGTCCCGCTGGTGCTCGGCGTGGGTCAGTCGTTCGGGCCGCTGCTGATGGCCCAGGCCGGCCTCGACCCGGACGGCTGGATCGCCATCCTCAGCATGCCGGCTCGCGCCTTGGGCTATCTGAACACCCTGATCACCGGCGGCGTCCCGGCCTCGGTCGTGCCGGACGGCATGGCGGCCAAGGCGTCCATCAGCCTGGCGATGTGGACCCTGCTGCCGCTGCTGGGGGCCCTGGCCTGGTTCCGCCGTCAGGATCTGTCGAAGGAGTAGGTGCCGCTACCATCGAGCGTCATGAATATGTCACCCCCCGAGCTAACGTGCGATTGCGTTCTCGGAACTCTTCCGAGAACACGAGGGAGGAAGGTAAATGAAACGTCTGGTTACTTTTGCGATCCCGATCGCCCTTGCGTTGGCGGCTCCGACGCCGATGGCCATGGCGCAAGCCTGTACGGCCGACGAGTGCAAGAATGAATCCGTCTACCAGTGCATGAGATTTGGCGGCAGCTTTTCACACTGCCTCGACGTAGAATGCGCCCAAGTCATTTGCGTAAAGTGACTCTGAGGACTTGACGCAGCGATCGGTGGGGGGTGCCTATGAAGTATTTCCTGCCGATCATTTTCTTGGCTCTATCTCACGGTCCGTCGTGGGGTCAGGATCAGTCTGAACCTGAGCCTACGCAACTAGGCTCAGGACCCATTAAAGGGATTCACACGGTCGTGGCGATCTGATTCACTGGTGGCAGGAGGAGCCTGTCATGAGTGATCTGTTTTGGCTGACGAACAAGCAGATGCGTCGGATCAAGCCATATTTCCCGCTGT
>NZ_JBDNHO010000116.1:0-1440 GCF_041688735.1 Brevundimonas sp. | reverse complement strand
GGCGACCGCGCCGCCCATGCTTTCGCCCGCCACGACGATGATGGCCTGGGGGTGTGCCGCGCGGGCCAGGTCGACTGCCACGCGCAGGTCCTGAACCAGCTGCGCCTCCCCGGCCCAGACGCCCTTGCCCGGTGCGCCGCCGAAGCCGCGCTGGTCATAGGCCCAGGTCTCGATCCCCTGCTCGGCCCACCAGGCGGCGGCGAGGCGGAAGGCGGCGCGACTGTCATTGACCCCGTGCAGGGCGACGATGACGACGTCGGGGGCCGCGCCCGAAGTCGGGGTCCAGCGCGTCAGGGGCAGACGCGCGCCGTCGTCCACGGTCAGGGCGTCGGCCTGGACGGACGGCCCCGTGAAGCCGGGCGGCGGCGACCTGAGCGGCTGGATCGCGGGCGTGGCGCAAGCGGCGAGCGCCAGCGTCGTCAACAGGACCATGATCGCGCGCTTCATGCGTCCAGAATGCCCCGAACCCTTTGGCGAAGATACGGCACGACCTCGGCCTCGAACCACGGATTGCGCCGCAGCCAGGCGGTGTTGCGCCACGAGGGATGCGGCATCGGCAGGATGGACGGCGCGTAGTCGCGCCACGCCCGCGCGGTCTCGGTCATGTTCGCCCTGGCCCGGTCGCCCAGCGCCCAGACCTGCGCATGGCCGCCGACCAGCAGGGTCAGTTCCACGTCGGGCAATTCCGCCAGCAGCCGGGGTCGCCACAGCTCGGCGCAGCGACGCGGCGGCGGATAGTCTCCGCCGCTTCTTCCGCTCGTCGGGGGCGCGGTGCCGGGATAGCAAAAGGCCTGGGCGGCCACGCCGAGACGGCGGTCGGCGTAGAAGGTGTCGTAATCGACACCCATCCAGTCGCGTAGCCGGTCGCCCGACGGGTCGGTGAAGGGCAGGCCGCTCTCGTGCACCCGTCGGCCCGGTGCCTGGCCGCAGATCAGCAGCCGCGTCTGGGCAAAGACGTGGACCATGGGGCGCGGCGTATGCGGCAGCTGGCCCAGACACGCCCGGCAGGAGCGGATGTCGGCAAGGACGGCGTCGAGGCCGCCGGGGTCGTCAGGCGAAGTCGTCATCGTCCTCGACGACGGGCGGCAGGGCCGCCTTGGCCGCAGCCGCTTCAGCGTCCGTCGGCAGGCGCAGGCGGATCACGCCCTTGACCGCGTTGGGATCGACCGGCTTGCCCTTCTTGGTGATGGTCAGCCGGCCCTGACGCATCAGGTTCAGCGCCACGCCACGCACCTTGGGGAGCATGCGTTGCCACTGCTCGGGCTGCAGGTCCTTGGCCACCTCGGCCGGTTCGATGCTCTTGCCGCCGACGCCCTTGGGGTCGGCCTTCGCCAGTTTTTCGAAGATGGCGGTTTCGATGGGGTCGCTCATCGCCCCTATATGCTGCATGGCGAGAGCAGAACAAAGGCGGAGCGAGCGATGGTCGCGAAAGTAACGGTC